>NZ_OY829944.1:245000-302500 GCF_963556105.2 uncultured Tolumonas sp. | reverse complement strand
CCACAATTTCATTTTAATGGGTCTTATCGTGTCAGCTATTCGTAGTTATCGAGGTATAAAACCTCAGTTAGGTCAGGCTGTATATATTGATATGCAGAGTTGCGTGATCGGTGATGTTCGTTTATCGAATGATGTCAGTATCTGGCCGATGGCCGTCGTTCGCGGTGATGTTAACTATATTAGTATCGGCGCACGCAGCAATGTCCAAGACGGTTCGGTATTGCACGTCAACCGTATTTCAGAAACCAACCCATCGGGTTATCCCTTGATCATTGGTGACGATGTCACGATTGGACATAAAGCGGTATTGCATGGCTGTGTGATCCAAGACCGTGTGTTGGTAGGTATGGGCGCCGTGATTCTGGATGGTGCGGAAATTGAATCGGATGTGATTGTTGCGGCTGGTTCTGTAGTGCCGCCAAGAAAGCGACTAGCATCGGGTTACGTGTATGTTGGTAACCCGGTCAAACAAGGTCGGGCATTAACAGAGGAAGAACGGGCGTTTTTCGTTCATTCCTCGGCTAATTATGTGTTACTAAAAAACGAGTTTCTAGCTGAAATGACCAGTTAGCTATTACGCCCCGGTCAGATTACGTCGCAATTCGCGGATAACCTGTCGAGTGCCGGGGCGAATGCCGCGCCATATTACGAAGCTTTCTGCTGCCTGACAAACCAGCATACCAAGACCATCAATGGTTTTTATTGCGCCGTGCTGTTTAGCCCAAAGGTTAAATGCGGTCTCTTGGCTGCCATACATCATGTCGTAGGTTACTGTGTTGCTCCCTATCACGCAGGCAGGGATATCAGGTACTGAACCGGACAAGCTGGCTGAAGTGCCATTGATGATCAGATCAAAGCTTTCATTCAAATTCGCAAACTGACAGGCCTTTATTTTGCCCATAGATGAGAAATGCTGCGCCAACTCTTCTGCCTTACTTTCTGTGCGGTTAGCAATGACGATTTCGGCCGGTTGCTGTTCCAGCAAAGGCCCAAGTACGCCACGGCATGCACCACCAGCCCCCAACAATAGAATTTTTTTCCCACTAAGCTCTTCCAGATGATATTTCAGATCTTGTATTAGACCTGCACCATCTGTGTTATCACCCAGTAAGACACCATCATCGGTTAATTTTAGGGTATTCACGGCACCGGCTAATTTCGCGCGCGGTGATAGTTGATCAACCAGTTGAAATGCCTGTTCCTTAAATGGCACCGTAATGTTGGCACCTTTGCCACCTTCAGCAAAAAAACGCCGTATGGTGCTGACAAATTCATCAACAGGGGCTTCTATTTTTTCATAACTGAGTTGTTGCTGCGTTTGGCGTGCAAATAGGGTATGAATAAACGGAGATTTACTGTGATTAATTGGATTACCAAATACAGCATAACGATCCATGATTTGCCTCTTCTTATTTTTACAATACCGGCAACATGGCCGTTATCCGCCTCGAAACAATTGGTTTGTTATCACATCCCGAATTTCGGACGGATTGCTATTAGCCCCGACGTCGCCTGGTAATATATAGTCAATTCGCTCCCCCAACTGTAAACGAACTTCATGTTCTGTGCGACAAGCAGGATATGTTGTCAGATTGGCACTGGTGGAGACTAAAGACTTACCGTATAACTGGCATAACGCTTGTACTTGCGGGTGAGCACTGACCCGAACAGCCAAAGAACTGAACTGACCGGTTAGCCATTTGGGAGTTGTCATTTTGGCAGGAAAGACCCATGTATAAGGACCCGGCCAGGAATCGAGAGCTCGCTGCAGTTGCTCGTGGCTAAGTGCACTAATATCGAGATAAGGGGTTAATTGTTGCCATTCTGCCGCAATCAGGATCAGACCTTTTTCTATCGGGCGTTGTTTTATCTGTAACAGTCTATCTACTGCAGCTTCATTATCTGGATCGCACCCAAGCCCAAATACGGCTTCTGTTGCGTAGGCAATCACCCCGCCCGAATGCAGAATTTGGCATGCATGCTGTATATTTTGCGTCATGAAGAATAAAGGCGACCAAGGTCGCCTTCCTTAATTATTTCAGTTGAGCCTGCAGAGCCGCATCTTTTGCGATGACTTCATCTGCATTTTTCTGGCGTTCGGCTTTCACTTTGAGAGCCAAGGCATCGTCAGCAACCGCCAACATTTGTGCAGCCAGATAACCGGCATTTTTAGCACCCGCTTTACCAATCGCAACGGTTGCTACAGGAACGCCACCAGGCATCTGTACTGTAGAAAGCAGTGCATCCATTCCTTTTAATGGGCCACCATCAATCGGTACACCAATAACAGGGCGAGTTGTAATACCAGCTACGGCACCGGCCAAATGAGCTGCCAGACCTGCCGCACAGATAAAGACTTTACAACCACGCGCTTCAGCATCCGTGACATACGCATGAGTTGCTGCTGGCGTACGATGCGCAGATGTCACCTTAACTTCATAGCGGATATCGAATGATTTCAACACATCAAGGGTAGTCTGCATGACCGGGAAATCGGAATCAGAGCCCATCAGGATCGCTACAAATGGATTTGACATGAGAGGAACTTCCTTGCTTCAGGTTAAAGAATTGTTACAAAACTGACTGTGCGTCACATTATAGTGATTCATCACTATAGTTACAGCTCTTTTGCGGACAACAAAAACGAATTCCTTGCCGTGTGCGTTTCTCTATCAGTATAGCGAATCCACATTGCGGGCAAACTTTAGCGACTGGTTTATCGTTAATCGCATATTTGCATTTGGGATAATCGCTACAAGCATAAAATGTCTTTCCATATCGCGAGGTCTTAGCCTGTAATTGCCCGTGGTGACACAACGGGCAGATAGGTAGTTCCGCTGCTGTTTCAGGCTGCAAACTGTTGGTTTCAATATGTTGGCATTCTGGATAACCGGTGCAACCAATAAATAACCCAAAGCGCCCCTTTTTGATCGCAAGCGGTTTACCGCAGTCCGGACAACTGGAATCGTCGAGCACCTTTTCAATCAGCACACTGTGTTGCTGTAAAGGCCGCATATATTGGCAGGTAGGATAGTTTTCACAGCCGAGAAACAAGCCATGTTTACTCTTGCGTACGCTCAGAGAACCGCCACACTCTGGACAAAGACGATACTCTTTATCCAGAGCATGTTCCTGTGCGTTGAACAAACTGCTATCAATTTTACTCATTACGGATGTAGCGCCTTATTACTGGATAGTCACCACATCCGGTTCATACATTAGCTCTTCCATCTGATGACAGGCATTTTCACCACCGGGCAGATTGAACAGCACCATCATGACCACCCATTTCAGATCATCCAGCTCAATCTCTGTCGTATCCAGCTCCATCAGACGTTCAATGACAATTTCTCGAGTTTCACAGTTCAGCACGCGGATCTGCTCCAGAAATAACAGGAATCCGCGACATTCGGTGCTTAATTTTAATGTCTCTTCAGCTGCATAAATACGGAATGAATCAGAAGCACATGCCGTATATTCCGGTGCATCAGGGCTATCATGGAGTGCTGCTAAATCTTCCAACCAGGATAGTGCTTTATATATTTCAGGTTTTTGAAAGCCGGCACGCGTGAGTTCATCGGTCAGGGCATCTTGATCAACCATGAAATCCAACTCACTTTGCACATATGTTTCGAACAGGTACATTAAGACATCAAACATAATTAGGCACTCCTCGTTCGCACATAACCACCCGGCACTGACAAAATTAATCCTTCTAATTCGAGTGTGATTAATTCCGTCATCACCTCCTGAACAGGCAACCCACTGGTCGCAGCAATAACATCTATCGCTGTTACCTCATTACTTCTTAAGTTATCTAACAATCGGGAAAATGGCAAATCAGATAAAGAGTCTTCCTGCTTCGGCTGAACAACTGGTGACGTAGCCATTGCCGGTAGAAGAATACCTATCTCTTCTATTATATCGGCCGCATCGCAAACAAGTTTTGCCCCTTGTTGAATTAAGCGGTGACAACCTCGCGCATTATGGTTAGTTATTCTGCCCGGTACTGCAAAAACCTCCCGGTTTTGTTCCACTGCATACCTGGCTGTAATTAATGAACCACTTTTTTCGGCCGCTTCAACGACCAATGTTCCAACTGACAATCCACTTATAATACGGTTGCGACGAGGAAAATGTTCAGGCCGCGGCAAGGTATCTGGAAAAAACTCCGAAACCAATGCACCACCCTGTTCGATCATTTGATGCGCTAACGCGCGATGTTTAGAAGGATAAATTTGATTCAGGCCACAGCCTTGTACTGCGATTGTTCGACCACCAGATTGCAGCGCCGTTTGATGACAAATAGCATCAATGCCTGCCGCTAATCCCGAAGTAATGACCAGCCCTGCTTGCACCAATTCTCGCGTCAAACTTTGTACGGCATCACGACCATCAGAAGTCGGTTTTCTTGAGCCAACAATAGCCAGCTGGAGTTCATTCATGACCATCAGACTACCAGCAATAAATAAAACTAATGGTGCACCAACAACATTACGCAGTAAGGATGGGTAAGCCGGATGGTCAAAATGCAGGATATGCTGGTTTTTCTCATGCCCCCAATCAATGATCGATTGGTAATTACTAGGGGAAAAATCAAGCCACTGACGGATCTGAGTTTCATTCCAGCCACCAGCAGATAATTGCTCGGAACTACAGCTAATTAACTCAGAAATGGCAAAGCGCTGTAATAATTTGGCCCCTTTAATGGGGCCAATTCCAGGAAGCGCAACAAGATGTAACCACAGAGCTAATTCATCTTGCGACAAAGGAGATTCAAGGGTTTTCCACCGCATAACCAGCACGCACCATATCACGACTGTTCATCACTATCGCTAAACTGGTTTTCTGGTAAACCTTGATAACCATCACTTCCCCAATATGATCAGCACTGAGCACCGTCGATTGCTTATTCATCAATTTCTGGCCAATAGAACTATCTTGTTGGTAAGAGACATGATCAGGGCCATTATCCACCACTTCAGCACCTGGACGAACAATACCGAAAACATCGCCTGGTTTCAGATTTTCTCGGGCACCTTTGTCAATAATGACAGTGTCGTATTTGCCGACATAAGTGCTCTTCATCGGAATATCAATGATATGCGCAGGCTTAGTGAGGTTACCCGGCTCTGGAATAAAGAATGCGTCAATACTGCTTTCACTCAGCATTGGCAGTAAGCGATCACCTCGCCTGATCTCACTAAAACTGGAAACAACATCAACCGCCGAGATGTTGTTGTCACCTATTGCTTTGGGCTGTACGACTCCCACTAACTCCAGTTGGCGTCCCAATTCTTCGCCAGTTTGATCATCTTTATAGGTATTCCCAACACGATACACACCATAGTTGGTATTCAGATCCGGTTTGCCCCGTACGTGTATTGTTTGTCCCTTGGACATAAAAATACTGGTATCATTGTTTTCACCCAAAACATACGGCACATGCTCAAGATCCGTATTCATATCGGCAACCATATCAGCGCGTAAGAATTGCGATATTTCTGACAGTTCGACGGTCGACACCGGTGACTGATTTTCTTCGATCCGCACCTTAGGTGCTAACTTGATATGGTGTTTTCCCTCACGGGCATCTGATTGCTCTAAAACTAGTTTCGGCTGACCATTAACCCATTTGAGACGCAAACGATCACCAGGATAAATCCAGTGCGGATTTTTGATCTGTTTGTTCATATCCCATAACCGAGGCCACAACCACGGTTTAGTCAGAAACCGGCCGGAAATATCCCATAATGTATCGCCTTTTTTGACAATATATTTATCCGGATGGTCTTTCCGCAATGACAAAGTATCGGCGCTCGCCTGAAAGGCAAACAATGCAGACACCAAAAAAAGCGAAATATAACGTAGTTTCATAATCATCCCTGTCCCGTTTATGCCGGACGGCTGTTATTTTGGACGCCAGCCGACTAAAATCAGGCTGACAGTTACGATATACGAGTATTAATTAATTATATGGCCACTCTGGAAGTTTTACGTTTCCCTGATGAACGGTTGCGCAAAATTGCAACGCCGGTCGAAAAATTCACCCCAGATCTCGAACATATCATACAGGATATGTTTGAAACTATGTATCTGGAAGAAGGGATTGGCCTGGCTGCGACACAGGTCAATATTCATAAACGAATTATAGTCGTAGATATCTCAGAAGATCACAGTCAAGCCACTGTATTAATTAATCCGGAGCTGATTGAGAAACGTGGCGAGACCGGAATTGAAGAAGGCTGTCTTTCTGTACCTGAATGTCGGGCCTTAGTACCGCGTTCAGAATGGGTTAAAGTCCGCGCCCTAGATCGTCATGGTGAACCATTTGAGATAGAAACCGATGGTTTACTGGCGATCTGTTTACAACATGAAATGGATCATCTGGTCGGCAAACTGTTTGTAGACTATTTGTCACCACTGAAACGGCAGCGGATCCGGCAGAAGCTGGAAAAGCAGGCACGTATTGAACGTTCATCCTGATAGGATCAGCTGTGCATAATCTTCGCATTATCTTCGCCGGAACACCTGACTTTGCCGCCCAACACCTGCAAGCGCTGCTAGATGCTAATTTGCAGGTGGTCGGTGTTTACACACAACCCGACAGACCGGCTGGCCGCGGCAATAAACTGACACCCAGCCCAGTAAAAACACTGGCGCTCACGCATCAGATCCCTGTTTTTCAGCCGGTTAACTTTAAAGAGGAAGCCGCACGACAGGAATTAAAAGCATTAGATGCTGATCTGATGATCGTCGTGGCTTACGGCTTATTGTTACCACAAGTCATACTCGATACTCCCCGTTTGGGTTGTATTAATGTGCATGGATCCTTGTTACCACGCTGGCGTGGAGCCGCCCCCATCCAACGCTCAATTTGGGCTGGTGATGCCCAAACCGGTATTACCATCATGCAGATGGATATTGGGCTGGATACCGGCGATATGTTGCATAAGATTATTTGCCCGATTGCGCTGGAAGAAACTAGTGCGAGCTTGTATGAAAAACTAGCCATAGAAGGCCCCAAAGGTTTATTGACTACTGTTCAGCAAATCGCAGCCGGAACAGCGCAGCCGGAAAAACAAGATAACGAGCTGGCAACCTATGCCAAAAAGCTCACCAAGGAAGAAGCCCGCATCGATTGGCAGCAGGAAGCCGGTTTTATTGAGCGTTGTATCCGCGCCTTTAACCCCTGGCCAGTCAGCTATTTTCAGTTGGCGGAGCTGAATATCAAAGTGTGGCAAGCCGAGGTGCTATCTGACAGCTGTCATCAGCCGGCCGGAACCATTATCCAAGCCAGTAAAGAGGGGTTGGATGTTGCTACTGGTCTGGGCATTTTACGTATTAAACAACTGCAATTACCGGGCAAAAAAGCCATGTCGTTTGCGGATGTTTTCAATGCGCGTCAGGATCTCTTCCTACCGGGCAATCTTCTGCCTTAATTTTTTATTGAGTGGTATTTATGAAAGTTCGGGCAACCGCAGCCAAGGTTATGTTTCAGGTCGTAGAACAGGGCCATTCCCTGTCTGCCGCGTTGCCTGCAGCTCAACAGCTGATTCCAGCTAAAGATCGTGCGTTATTACAGGAAATTTGTTACGGCACCTTACGTTGGCTGAATCGTTTAGAATTTATCGCGGAACAATTGATTGAACGTCCGCTGAAAGGAAAACACCGCTCTTTGCACTATTTATTGCTGGTCGGTCTGTATCAGCTATTTTATACCCGTATTCCACCGCATGCGGCCTTAGCTGAAACGGTGAATGCTACCAAGATCATGAATGGCGATAGTTTCCGCGGCATGATCAACGGCGTGTTGCGGAATGCGCAACGCCAACAGGACGAATTACTGCAAGCGGCAGATAAAAACGAAGCAACTCGCTTTAGTTATCCACGCTGGTTACTGAAAAAGATCAAACAATCTTGTCAGTATGGTTATGTTTCTGTGTTACAGGCCGGAAATGCATATCCACCTATGTGGCTGCGCGTGAATTTAAGCCGACAATCACGGGAAGATTATCAGCAGCAACTAACTGCATTAGGCATTAACAGCACTCCCCACGCCAGTTGTGCCTCGGCACTGTTACTAGAAAAAGCCTGCGATGTGAATGAATTACCAGGCTTTGCGGAAGGCGCTTGTTCGGTACAAGATGTCGCAGCACAACACGCCGCCTGGTTATTAGAGCCACAAGCCGATGAGTTGATTTTAGATGCCTGTTCCGCCCCCGGGGGCAAAACGGCACATATTCTGGAACGCCAGCCAGCACTGAAACAACTGGTTGCAGTCGATTTTGATGAAACTCGATTACAGCGGGTGGCAGAAAACCTGCAACGGATCAAACTGGATGCAACGCTCATTCACGGTGATGCCAGTCAGCCGGAACAATGGTGGCAAGGCCCGCAATTTGATCGCATTTTATTAGATGCGCCTTGTTCTGCAACCGGCGTGATCCGACGTCATCCGGACATTAAATGGTTGCGGCGAGCGGAAGATATTGCCGAATTAGCCCGCTTACAAAGCAGTATCCTTGATGCGATGTGGCTACAATTAAAACCCGGTGGTACCTTGCTGTATGCTACTTGTTCCATTTTATCTGACGAAAACAGTACTCAAATTAAAGCTTTCTTAGAAAGAACCACCGATGCTACTCACGTTCCATTAAATGAACAAGACACTGCACAACAACCTGGTTGGCAAATTTACCCTGGAGAGCAGCATATGGATGGCTTTTTCTACGCCAAATTGACTAAACAGGTGACAGCATGAAGATCATCATTGTCGGCGCAGGCCAGGTAGGCGGTACGCTGGCGGAAAATCTGGTCGGTGAAAATAACGAAATCACGCTGGTTGATACCGATGCCGAGCGCTTGCGTGAACTTCAGGATAAATATGACCTGCGTGTCGTTTGCGGCCCGGGCTCATACCCTGGCGTGTTACGCGAAGCGGGTGCCGATGATGCCGATATGCTAGTTGCTGTCACCAGCAGTGACGAATGCAATATGGTCGCTTGTCAAATTGCCTATTCGCTGTTTAACGTGCCGAACAAAGTGGCTCGCATTCGCTCCCATGCGTACTTATCGGCACGGGAAAAACTATTCAAAGGCGAAGTGTTCCATATTGATCATTTGATCTCGCCAGAACAATTAGTGATCGAATATATGCGCCGGTTGATTGAATATCCGGGGGCATTGCAGGTGGCTGACTTTGCCGGCGGACGACTGGGTTTGGTGGCCGTCAAAGCATATTACGGTGGCCCGCTGGTTGGTAATGCACTGGCTACGCTGAAAGAACACATGCCGAATATCGATACTCGTGTCGCAGCAATTTTCCGCCAAGGGCGTTCGATTCGCCCACAGGGTACAACCATTATCGAGGCGGATGATGAAGTCTTCTTCGTGGCCGCATCCGGTCACATTCGTGCCGTTATGTCAGAACTTCAGCGACTGGAAAGCCCATACCGTCGGATCATGATTGTCGGTGGTGGTAATGTCGGCGCCGGGTTAGCCCGTCAGCTGGAAGGCCGTTACAGCGTAAAACTGATCGAGCGTAATCCGGAACGCGCGGAAGCACTATCCGAAATGCTGGAAGAAACAATAGTTTTCTGTGGTGATTCGGCTGATCAAGAGTTGCTGCAGGAAGAGCATATCGAACAGATCGATGTCTTTATTGCCGTCACCAACGATGATGAAGCCAACATCATGTCAGCGATGCTGGCGAAAAAACTCGGGGCGCGTAAAGCTATCGTGCTGATCCAGCGTAGTGCGTATGTCGATCTGGTTCAGGGGGGGACGATTGATATTGCGGTTTCACCACAACAAGCGACCATCTCTGCCTTGCTGACCCATGTTCGTCGCGCGGACATTGCTAACGTTTATTCGTTACGTCGTGGGGTCGCTGAGGCCATCGAAGCCATTGCGCATGGCGATGAGCATACCTCTAAAGTCGTAGGTCGTTCCATTGGTGAATTAAAACTGCCGCCAGGCGCAACCATTGGTGCAGTGGTGCGCGGTGATGAAGTGTTAATTGCCCACGACACGACAGTGATCCAGCAAGATGACCACGTGGTAATGTTTTTGGTTGATAAAAAACATATCCCTGAGGTTGAACGTCTATTCCAGCCAAGTCCGTTCTTCTTGTAGGCCATATGATTAACTTTAAACCTATCAGCTTTGTTATTGGCTTGACGTTGTCAAAACTAGCGCTGTTTATGTGGCTACCATTGGTGATCGCTTTTTCCAGTGGTACTGCTGGCACCGCAGAGTTCTTAGCCTCAGCCGTGTTAACGCATGTTGCAGCATTAGTTTTTACCCGCGCCGGTTACCAGCAAGCTTTCCGTCTGAGTGTCAGAGATATGTTTGTGCTGACTACGCTGGTATGGCTGATTGCCTGTGCCTTTGCAGCGCTGCCCTTCTTATTCCTCAGTAAGCTCAGTTTTACCGATGCGTATTTTGAAGCTATGTCGGGAATTACTACGACTGGTTCTACGGTATTGCGCGGTTTAGACCATCTGCCACCGGCAATTTTGCTCTGGCGCTCACTGTTGCAGTGGTTGGGCGGGATCGGATTTATTATCTTAGCCGTTGCTGTACTGCCGTATCTGAACGTCGGTGGGATGAAACTATTCCAAATGGAATCATCAGATCGCACCGAAAAAGATTCGCCACGGATATCCGCTGTTGCACGGAATATTCTGGGCGCCTATATCGGTTTGACGATCCTGTGTTGTGTCAGCTACTGGCTCAGTAATATGAGTCTGTTTGATGCCATAAACCACGCTATGACCACCCTCAGTAGTGGCGGATTTTCCACGCATGATGCCTCCATGGGCGCTTTTTCAGTTAAAGCCCAATGGGTTGCCTGTCTGTTTATGTTCTTAAGCGGTTTGCCGTTTATGCTATACGTACAGAGTATTCGGCGACGTGAAGGGTTACTGTTCCGCGATGCACAGGTCCGCGGCTTCTTTTGGCTGGTTGTCATCATCAGCTTGCTGATGACGGGGTGGCTTTGGTATCGCAATGTATTTGGTTTGGAAGACGCATTACGAATTGCTTTTTTTAATGTGGTTTCCATTCTCACCACCACCGGCTTTGGACTCACCGATTTCAGCACTTGGAGTAGCATGACAACGATCCTGTTTGTTTTCCTCATGCTATTGGGTGCTTGTTCTGGCTCCACATCCGGCGGTTTAAAAATATTCCGCATTCAAATTGCTGCGGCACTATTTCAGAAACAAACTCGCCAACTGATGCATCCTGCCGGTGTATTCCCGCAAAAATATAACGGTCGTCCGGTTAATGATGCGATTGTCCGTTCTATCGTTGCGTTTGTTTTGAGTTATCTGGCCGTCATTATTTGCAGTGCTACGCTGTTAGGATTAATGGAAATTCCACCACTCGATGCAATTTCCGGGGCGATGACTGCGGTGAGTAATGTGGGTTTAGGGATGGGACAATTAATCAACACGTCTGGCAATTATGCGGCTATTCCTGACCCCGCAAAATGGGTACTGGCAGCAGATATGCTGTTGGGCCGCTTAGAAATACTGACGATCATCGTGTTGTTATTCCCTTCATTCTGGAAAGACTAAACCACACAGATCCGCAGAAACAAAAAAGCCACATGCAAACCATGTGGCTTTTTTTCAACCTGATTTTTACGCTTCGCTGACGGTGGTAACCGGAATTTCCAGCTCTAACAAACCGCACATACGTTCTTTATCTCGAACCAGATCATCCAGCGTATATTCTGCCAATACGCCCAGAAACGCCCGCATCGCTTTTCGCATGATTGATTGAAAACGGCAACCAGGCGCTAAACGACACCCTTCACGCTGACAATCTAGCAGACAGGTGACATTTTCCATATCTGCGATCACATCACGCAGATTGATCTCCAGACATGGGCGAGCAAGACGAATACCACCGTGTTTACCACGAATGGTTTCAATGTAGCCTTTCATGCCCAGCTGATGCACAATTTTAACCACATGATTACGAGAAATAGTAAATCGATCAGCTACTTCCGTAATAGTGGATAGTTGTTTTTCTGGCTGTAATGCCAAAAAAACCAGCGTCCGTAACGCATAATCCGTAAATAGAGTTAGCTGCATAATATATCTTTCTACTCGCTATGAATTCATTCGCCATCATTCAGACATTGTGTGTCATAGGATGAGAGAACAACGTTTATATATGTAATAATACAACCCACTAAGATTTTGCTTCTTGATAAAAGATCAATTTTTAGCGAAGTTGCCCACACTTTTGTCGATTAACTGACAAAAATGGCAGTCGCCTTCTACTCACTAGCGAAAGAAATACACAGACCTATTATGTTGCACATTGCCCTGTATGAACCTGAGATCCCACCCAACACGGGTAATATTATTCGTCTATGCGCTAATACCGGCTATTTTTTGCATCTGATAGAACCGATGGGGTTCGCTTGGGATGACAAACGTTTGCGCCGTGCCGGCCTGGATTATCACGAATTTGCCGACATCAAACGTCACGCTAATTTCGACGAGTTTTTGAGTTCGGTGGGTAATGCCCGAATTTTTGCCTGCACAACCAAAGGCAAGGCGTATCCGTCGGAAGCAGGATTTGTCGCAGGTGATGTATTGTTGTTTGGCCCGGAAACTCGCGGCTTGCCAATGTCGATCATTGAAAGCTTGCCGGAAGCACAACGCTTACGTATACCGATGTTGCCACAAAGTCGCAGTATGAATCTTTCCAATGCGGTATCAGTATTTGTGTATGAAAGCTGGCGCCAGTTAGGTTTCTACGGCGCCATTTAATACATTGGACACGCAGTGAGCCGATTGCCGACTCACTGTGTTATATCTCATCACATCCAACTGCCGTTACGGATCACACCAACAGCCAAGCCTTCGATACTGAGCGCTTCTTGCGTCAGATCGACGACGATCGGTTGTAACTCTTCGTTTTCCGGCAGTAAACGCACCACATGCCCTTTACGTTCAAAACGTTTCACGGTGACTTCATCATCGCCTACCCGTGCGACAACCACTTGCCCGTTATTGGCTTGTGTTGTTTTGTGTACCGCCAGTAGGTCGCCATCCAAAATACCGATGTCTTTCATACTCATGCCTTGCACACGCAGCAAGAAGTCCGCATGTGGATGAAACAATGCGCCATCAATTTTGTAGTGGGTTTCAATGTGCTGCTCAGCCAGTATCGGTTCGCCTGCTGCAACCCGGCCAATCAGAGGTAACCCCTGATCTTCATCTTCTGGCTCTTCATTTAATAACTGAATGCCACGAGATGTTCCCGGCATCATATGAATGACACCTTTACGGGCTAATGCTTTCAGGTGTTCTTCCGCCGCATTTGCGGATTTAAAACCAAGCTCGGAAGCAATTTCAGCACGCGTCGGCGGCATACCGGTTTGTTGCACCGCAGAGCGAATAAGCGCCAATACTTCGGCTTGACGGGGAGTTAACTGCTTCATGAGATAAGCCTGTGTTTTTATACAGATAACTGTGAGTATATACAGTTATCTGTCACAAGCAAAGGGCATCGCGGTGTTTGATATCAGGAAGCGAGGATTATTCCAATAAAAACGCACATTCCAACCCAGTTATTATTCAGAAAAGCACGAAAACATGCCTCGCGCTGACGATGGTGAATGAGCCATTGCTGGTAAACAAAGAATCCACTCGCCAACAACAACAGCAGATAATAACTCGGTGACAGTTGTTCCAACCAACCGATCAGACACAACAAGCCCAGTGTCAGGCATTGCAATAATGCAATGTAATGCCGGTCATAACGGCCAAACAAAATCGCCGTCGATTTCACACCAATCTTTAAATCATCGTCGCGATCGACCATGGCGTACATGGTGTCGTAGGCGATGGTCCAGACTAAGTTAGCCAAAAACAACAGCCAGGTAGTCAGACTCAAATGTCCGGCTACCGCACCATAAGCCATTGGGATCGACCAGGAAAATGCCATTCCTAACACCAATTGTGGCAATGAGGTTACCCGCTTCATAAACGGATAAATAGCTGCCAGCAGCAACCCGCCAACAGAGAGATAAATCGTGAATTGGTTTAGTTGCCACACCAAAAAAAACGCCATGATGACAAGCAGAAAAAAGAACAGTAAGGCTTGTGTGGTTGACAGACGTCCGGCCGGTAACGGGCGAGATGCGGTACGTTTTACATAACCATCAACGTTGCGATCGGCATAATCGTTGATCACACAACCTGCCGAACGCATAACAAATACCCCGGCAATAAAAATGAGTAATACAGAAAACGGTGGAATGCCATCAGCGGCTAACCACAAGGCCCATAATGTTGGCCATAACAATAACAAGGTGCCTATCGGTTTATCTAACCGGGCTAACTGCCAATACGGTTGCCATTGCGCGGGTAAAACAAAAACCATTACTACACTCCATACATCGGGTGTTCAGGTAAAAAAACTTCCGTCAACGAGATCTGACAAGAGCGAAACTGCAATCGAGAACGTCGGCCCCAGAGTGGTTGTATTACCGAACAACCCCAAGCCGGCAATATCTCTAGGAAAGCTTGGTTCTGACTAAAATCCGCCACCTCAAAATGCCGCAAGCCAATATCATCATTGGCAAACAGCAAGACGCCCAATGGCTCAGTTGACCAATTGGATAACGCAGGCTCATTGGCAAGCTGTAATGCATTGACTACTGTTAAACCCCAGATCCAGGGTTGTTGTCCATCAGATAACAAAACTTGTCGCATTAACTGTGAACTATCAACGTAACTTGTTGTTTGCCAACCCGAGGTGAGTAGCTGCAATGACAGAGAGGCGGTATATTGTTGTAGTTTCGCGGTAAGCGATCCGGAGTCTTGCAACCAGAGTCTGTATTTTTCTGGCAACATAACGGATTCCGCATCTGACCAGGCCAGCGTCTCGATATTACGGACATCAGGCAGCGGATCGCATTGTCGGTGGATCGCGCTTGACGAAGTTGCGTTTGCCTTGAACAATTTGCTTATCACCGAATTTAACTGTCTCTCATCTTTCGGAAATCATTTATGAAAACAATATTACGTTTGTTTTGGCTAAGCTGCCTGCTTCCCTTTCTGGCACTGGCATCTGAAGGCGGTGGCGAAGGTGAAGGCAAAGAAGCGGTCGATCCTAACAAACCCGTCATTTCCTATTTCTCACTTGATCCAGAAATCATTACTAATTACATCACCGCCAACAACGAGATGGGATATATCCGCATCAAGATTGAGATCATGGTTAATACTCTCGGCGAGCTTGAGTTGGTAAAAAAACACGAGCCTTTGATCCGCGATACCATTAACGATGTTCTAGGCAAAGAAACGGTAGAACATATTCGCTCACTCAAAGGTCGAGACCTGATCCGTCAGGAATGTCAGGATAAAGTGAATGAACGTTTACTGAAAGAAACCGGTAAATCCATTGTGCGCGAGTTAATCTTCACCAACTATCTTTATCAATAAATCGGTTTACTTGGCTTTCGGGATAGCACGATGGCTGTCCCGCCACCCTTGAATCAATCCCACCAGCAATCCACCCAAATGAGCCAAATTGGCTGTATTTAATCCAAATAAGTTCGTGAAACCGACCACCAACCAGCACAGCATAAAGATAAACAGACCGTCAGAAACCGCAACCTGTGATTGATCGTCTGAGCCACGCTCGCGCAGCCATAAATAACCAATCAGCGCATAGGTAACACCGGATAAACCACCAAACGCCGCACCTGATACCATCGCTTGTAATACATTCGGGATCAACGCCCCCGAGAACAACAGAATGGCCAATTTACCGGCCCCGTAACGCTGTTCCAAACGCCCACCGAGATACCACCACCAAGCCAAATTAAACAGCAGATGTAAAACCGAAAAATGCAGCAGCACTGGCGTGATCAAGCGCCAGACTTGCCCGTGCAACCATGGCCATTCAAAGGATAATAGCGTTTCAACCGGGATGGCTAACCAATACAGCAGGAACACCCCAGCAGTCAGGACCGTCACTAGCAGCATCAGCGGCTGTGCTTGTAACATCAGCTCTGTTAATAACCCTGCATCGGTGGTGGAACGCCATGAACTCGGTTTTTCTTGTTGCCAGGCCGCTTCGCGATAACGTGCGTGATGCGGCTCACGAACAAAACGTTGTACTTCCTGTTCAGCCATAGCGGCTTGCTTATCATCCAGCAACCACAACGCAACACCGGTTTCTGATACTTGCAGCTGACAAGGCATATGGCGGCTTTGCAGATAATCCGCCAGCATTTGCGCTAACTGCGGATCAGTGAGTTGGATCAGTAAAATCATACGGTGGCCGTGAATGGATAAATTTGTTTCCAGCCCTCAAACCCACCGTCCACGCTATAGACTGTCTGATAACCTAAGCTCACCAAATAATTCGCCGCACCTTGGCTACTGTTACCGTGGTAACACATCACCAAAACAGGGATATCTTTAGCAACTTGCTCGACAAAAGTAGGCAATGTGTCATTGGTTAAATGGAATGCATTTTCAACGTGTGCAGTATTAAATGATGCCGCATCACGGATGTCAGTCAGACAAACGGAAGGTTGTTTCAGCAGCTTGGCTGCCTGCTCTAAAGAAATGCGGGTAAACTGAGTCATTCACTATCTCCTCGACGGAATGCCAACAGTTTACCCGATTGTTACAGAAAAGATCTGTTTTTGAAAAAATTAACCGCCCAGATACGCGTTACGCACTGCAGGGTTGGCCAGTAATGCAGCACCGGTGTCTTCCAGCACAATACGACCCGTTTCCAACACATAACCCCGATCGGCCAGTTTCAATGCCTGATTCGCATTTTGTTCCACCAGAAAGATGGTCATGCCGCGTTCACGCAATTGCTGCACGATATCGAAAATCTGTTGGATCACGATGGGCGCTAAACCTAATGAAGGCTCATCGAGAAACAGCAAACGTGGTTTACTCATCAATGCACGACCGATCGCCAGCATCTGCTGCTCACCGCCTGACATCGTGCCCGCACGTTGATTGATACGCTCTTTCAGACGCGGAAACAGGCCAAAGACTTCATCCATCAGCGCAACTTTTTCCGCTTTATCATTGACGAAAAAGGCACCCATACTCAGGTTTTCTTCCACCGTCAGACGGGAGAAAATACGACGGCCTTCCGGCACAATCGCAATATCGCCACGCATGATCGACGACGTAGTGTCCTGCGTGATGTCTTTGCCTTCAAACAGGATCTGCCCTTGTGATGGTTTCGGATCCCCACAGATAGTCATCAGCAATGTAGTTTTACCGGCACCATTGGCCCCGATCAGCGAAACAATTTCGCCTTTTTTGATGTGCACGCTGACATCCGTTAAGGCTGCAATCTTACCGTAGAAGGTAGAGACGTTTTTTACTTCTAACATCGGCTATCTCCTATGATTCGCCCAGATAGGCCTTGATCACGGCCGGATTATCACGCACTTCAGCAGGTTTACCTTCTGCCAGCGGCGTGCCCTGATTCACGACGAAGATATGGTCAGAAATATCCATGACCAGTTTCATATCGTGTTCGATCAACAGCACTGAAACATCAAACTGATCGCGCAGCTGGCGGATCAAATTGTTTAGATCTTCGGTTTCTTTCGGGTTCAGACCCGCGGCCGGCTCATCCAGCATCAGGATCTTCGGTTGCGTACACATGCAACGAGCAATTTCCAGACGACGCTGTTGACCATAGGCCAGATTACCGGCAGAACGGTTGGATAAATCGGTCAATCCGATGGTATCCAGCCAGAATTTTGCACGCTCCAACGCCTCTTTTTCAGAACGGCGGAACGCAGGTGTTTTCAACAAACCCGCCAGGAAATTGGTGTTCATGTGGCGATGTTGCGCCACCAGCAAGTTTTCCAGCACCGTCATCTCTTTAAACAGACGCACATGCTGGAAAGTCCGCACGATGCCTTTACGGGCAATTTCATGCCCCGGCAGCCCTTGGATTTCCTCACCACGGAAACGGATCACCCCGTGCGTTGGTTTGTAAAAACCGGTCAGGCAGTTAAATACGGTGGTTTTACCCGCACCATTTGGCCCGATAATGGAAACAATTTCTTTCTCTCTCAGTTGTAACGCCACGCCGTTGACAGCCAACAAGCCGCCGAAACGCATGGAGAGATTAGAGACTTCTAATAACTTACTCATTTAGGCAACTCCACATGATGACGAGTCATAGGCACCAGACCCTGTGGACGCCACAACATCATTACTACCATCAAGATCCCGAAAATCAGCATCCGGTATTCACTGAACAACTGCGATTGTTGTAATACAGTCATCACGATCGCGGCAATAACAACCCCGCGCAGCGACCCCATACCACCCAGCACAACAATGGCCAGAATGATCGCGGATTCCATAAAGGTGAACGATTCCGGGCTGATAAAGCCCTGGCGCGCCGCAAAGAAACTACCGGCAAAACCCGCGAATGCGGCACCGATCGCAAACGCCGTCAGCTTGATCACGGTTGGGTTCAAACCCAGCGAGCGACAGGCAATTTCATCATCACGTAACGCTTCCCAGGCACGGCCCAGTGGCATCCGCAACAAACGGTTGATCACGAACAACGTAAACAGCACCAGCAATACCGCCATGACGTACAAGAAGATGATCTTGTAGTTAGCGTCGTAGTGGATGCCGAAAAATTCGTGGAAAGTCTGTCCACCATTTTCCGCTCGGCGCGAAAACTCGAGACCAAACAGTGATGGTTTTGGAATACTGGAAATACCGTTCGGGCCACCAGTGATGGTGGTTAAGTTATTCAGCAAAATACGGATGATTTCACCAAAACCTAACGTCACGATCGCCAGATAGTCACCGCGCAGACGCAACACCGGGAACCCCAGCACAAAACCAAACAGTGCGGACATACCGCCAGCCAATGGCAGCGCTTCCCAGAAAGAAAGCCCTAAATACTGGTTCAGCAACGCGTAGGTATAAGCGCCAATGGCATAAAAACCGACATAACCGAGATCCAGCAGGCCTGCCAGACCAACCTGAATATTCAGACCCAGACCTAACATCACGTAAATCAGGATCAAGGTACCCAGATCCAGCAAGTTACGGGAGCCAAAACATGGAATCACTAAGATGGCTACCAGTAAGCAGAGCTGCAGGGTTCGATACAGTTTTGGATTAGAACGGTTGGTTGGCAAAGATAACACCGGAATGTTTTCTTTGAGTGCAGCGAAACCGCTGCCGATCTGATCCTGAAACAGTTGGAACAGGAAGACGATCAGCACTGCCAGTCCAACCAGCAGGCCATTTTCCTGCAACCGACTGGTTACCGTGATACCGACACCTTCGGTATGCAGCTGATAACAGAACAACCACACGGATAAAATCAGTGTCAGCAAAGCAGCAACAAAGGCTTGTTTGAGATGCTTCATACTTTTTCCACCTCTGGACGGCCCAGAATACCGGTTGGCATTAATAACAAAATAGTGATCAGTAAACAGAACGCCACCACATCTTTATACTCTGAACTTAAGTAAGCCGATGTCAGTGCTTCGGTAACGCCCAAAATCAAACCACCAATCATGGCGCCAGGGATAGAACCGATACCACCCAGCACCGCGGCGGTGAAGGCTTTCAGACCCGCCATAAAGCCAAGTGATGGATTGATCACGCCGTAATACAAACCAAGCAGAATACCAGCGATAGAGGCCAATGCCGCACCGATAACGAAAGTCAGGGCAATCACGTTATTGGTGTCGATACCCAGCAGATTCGCCATCTTGATATCTTCTGCACACGCACGGCACGCACGCCCCATACGGGAGCGAGAGATAAACTGCGATAGGCCATACATCGAGATAAAGGTTACGACAAAGATGATGATCTGCATGTATGACACGCTGATCGCAGAGCCAAACTGAACGCCACCCTGCACCAGTGCTGGCATTGCGATATCACGCGAACCTTGCGCAAAACGCACGACGTTCTGCAGGAAGATCGACATACCGATGGCGGAAATCAATGGGATCAGACGGTTACTGCCGCGCAACGGGCGATAAGCAACACGCTCAATACTCCAGCCGTAACAGCTGGTGATCAGAATAGAGATGATAAAGGCGGATCCCATCAACAAGAATGAGCTATCAATACCCATCATCATTAATGCAGTGATCACCATGAATCCGATATAGGACCCAATCATGTAAACTTCGCCGTGTGCGAAGTTAATCATACCGATGATGCCGTACACCATCGTATAACCAATGGCTATCAGTGCATACGTGCTGCCGATAGTCAGGCCATTCAGCAATTGCTGAATAAAGTAAAAAATCTGTTCAGACATATACCATTGTTCCTGAGTGATCCGCGAAGGACGGGGATCAGCGCGGAAAAAAAAGTGAGCGACTCGATAAATAAAAAGCAGGGCTGTCAGAAACGGCCCCGCTCTTTAGATTATCAGGTGTTATTGCAGAACGCTGGATGAACCATCCGCGTGCCACTGATAGACACCAAATTTAAAGTTTTTCAGATCACCGGTTGCCGACCATTCCAGCGGGCCCATTACGGTGTCCACTTTGTTAGCACGCAGATATTTAGCAACGTCAGCAGGTTCTTCACCGGCAGCGTTAATACCCGCGCTCAGAGCCTGAATAGCGGCGTAAGTAGTCCATACGAATGGACCTGAGTAATCTTGTTTTTTCGCTTTGAAAGCATCAACCAATTTAGCATTGGCTGGATCTTGGTCGTATTTTTTCAGCATGGTGACATACATGCCTTCAGACGCTTTACCAGCAATCGCAGAAATGTCTTTGTTACCGACGCCTTCAGGACCCATGAATTTAGCGGTGAAGCCTTTTTCAGCTGACTGACGCAAGATCAAACCCAGTTCTGGGTGGTAACCGCCGTAATATACGAAATCAACATTCAGTTTTTTCAGTTTCGCGATCAACGCAGAGAAATCTTTATCGCCAGCAGTCACACCTTCGAAATCAACGACGTTCGCGCCGTTTTTCTTCAGCGTTTCATGCACTGAAGTTGCAATGCCTTCACCGTATTGTTTCTTATCGTGGATAACCGCGATAGTTTTTGGCTTGATCACAGAAGTGATGTAGTTAGCCGCGGTTGGACCTTGGTCGCTGTCCAGACCGGTAGTCCGCAGCACCAAATTGTAACCGCGTTCAGTGATTTTTGGTGCAGTTGCAGCTGGGGTGATCATCAGAATACCTTCATCTTCGTACACGTCAGATGATGGCAGGGTGCTGTCAGAGCACAGGTGACCGATAACGAATTTAACGCCATCATTCACGACTTTGTTCGCTACTGCGACCGCTTGTTTTGGATCACACGCGTCATCATATTTGATCGCTTCCAGCTTTTTACCTTTGATGCCACCAGCAGCATTGATCTGCTCAACAGCCATCAAACCACCGGTAAATTCCATGTCGCCATATTGCGCAACAGGGCCAGTCACAGGACCAGCAATACCAACTTTAATCGTATCTTCAGCCATTGCAGAACCAGTGCCGAACAGCGCCGCAGAAACAGCTGCAGCTACGATCAGTTTAGACATTTTCTTCATGCGGATTCCCTCGATTATCGGACTTCAAGTCCATTTGGGCCTTTCATTTTACAACTATAATAGTTTTAAACGCTTTCTATCACTGCCGTATGGCGAAAGACAAGAGTGGGAGTGAAAAATATCCCATGACCAGACAGCATAATAACAACACAGATCACCGGCATTTCTAGCAAAAATAGAGCCAGAGATATAAATATCAAACCAAAGCAGTTTATATGACTGCATATTTTAAATAATTCAGATTTAATCACCAAAATCAAAAACAACATATCCATCTGCGTAGCAGACTATATTTTTGGCAATCACGCTCTTTTTCGCTACGTTGCCTCAAAATGGCGCAATAAGACAACAACTGCACCAGCAAACGTCGCTTGCCTGTATGATCGGTTTTTCTGATACTGTCGCTCCTTATCCCTACCGGTCGCTATGTATGCGTTTATTTTATACTTTGCTTATCTATTTACTGTCACCGGTGGTCTTATTTCTGCTCTATCGTCCTCGTCATGGAAAACCCGGTTTTGGTCCGCGTTGGAAAGAACATCTGGGCTGGGTCGCCCCACCCAATAAGCGGGCCCCAATCTGGATCCACGCGGTCAGTGTTGGGGAAACCATTGCTGTCACGCCGCTGATTAAAGCGCTCAAACAACGGCATCCGGAATTATCCATTGTGTTAACCACCACCACCCGCACCGGTGCCGATCAAGCAGCACGTTTAGGTGATTTGGTAGAGCATCGCTACGCGCCGCTGGATTACCCAGGCGTAGTAAAACGTTTTATCAAACAGATCCAGCCACAAGCTTTACTGATCATGGAAACCGAGTTGTGGCCAAACCTGCTGGCACGATGTGGTAAACAAAACATACCTGTGGTGATCTTGAATGCCCGGCTGTCGGAGAAATCTTGTCAGCGTTATCAACGCATCCGTCACTTCTTCCGGCAAATGAGCCAAGCGCTAACTCTTTTGTTGTGCCAGCATCGCGACGATGCTGAGCGATTCAAACGGCTGGGTGTAACGCCACAACAGATCGTAGTAACGGGGTCGATTAAATTTGACATTCAATTGGATCAAAAACAGATCGAGTTAGGTGAACAATATCGCCAGTGTTTAGGAAACCGCCCAGTTTGGATCGCCGCTAGCACACACAAAGGGGAAGACGAAGTTATTCTGCAGGCACATCAGGAAATCTGTAAGCAGCAACCCGAAGCGTTGTTAATTCTGGTTCCTCGTCATCCGGAGCGATTTACTGATGTGGCTAAATTATGTCTGGAGCAAGGGTTTGCCATCTGCCGACGCAGTGAACCACGTTCAGTCACAGCACAAGAATCGGTTCTACTGGGTGATAGCATGGGCGAAATGGCCTATTTCTTTCAGATCGCCGATATTGCCTTCATGGGCGGCAGCTTAGTGCCCGTTGGCGGCCATAATCTGCTGGAACCAGCCGCTCTGGCCAAACCCACGTTGATTGGCCCACACTTCTTTAACTTCAGTGATATCACCCGACAACTGGTCGACAAAAAGGCCTGTCAGATCATTCATGATGAGACCGAGTTGGCAATGCATGTGCTGCAATTACTCGGCTCGTCAGAACAGCGACATACCATGGGCATGGCCGCCTTTGATGTGGTTGCGGCCAATCAGGGCGCATTAGAAAAGAGTTTGACGGCAATTGATACCGTATTAGCGACATTACCTCAACGGTAAGCCTGATAGGCCACCAGCAGATGCTGCCAGTCATCCATCTGCCAATGAAACAGGGGATGTAACGCCGACTCTTTTTGCAGTGAACGTAACAGGCGCGCCAGATTTTTCGCTTGCCAGCGCCCCGGATGACGAATGGCGCCTTTATCAAAATCAATCAACCAGATCTTGCCATCGTTATCCCGCAAAATATTGTGGGCATTCAGATCAGAATGATAAACACCGGCTTGGTGAAACTGCGCCAATACCTGCCCAATTTGTTGCCATGTTTCACGTGGTAACGGCTCACGCTTCAGTAATTGCACCAGATCTTCTGCGTTGGGAATGCGTTCAATTAGAATGTCAGCCTGATAGCGCCAACCGTGACGCACAATACGCGCAGCAACCGGACGCGGCACCGGTAATTCATCGTCCACCAGTTTTTGTAACAATGAAAATTCAGCAAATGAGCGTGTGCAACGCAGACCGGTATAACAAAACTGATCGGGGATATGGCGGCCAATCAGCCCACCACGCCAATAGTGGCGTAAAACCCAATGCGCCGACTCATGCTGTAAAAACCAGGTGATGCCTCGCCCATGCGACTGCCCGGTAATGGCATTTTGTTGTTGCCAGTAATCCGCCGAAAAATAATCGGGGGTGAAATCAGGCGCCAGTAATGGGTCAAAACAACAAATTTGTCCGGCACTCTTCACAATACGAGGAGCAGTCATGATGGGTTCTCAGCGAAATGATCCGTCAATTTTACCTGCTTCAGCGCCAGATGACATAACTGACGCCATTATTCCGCGTGTAATGCATGTAAAACCTGCTGCAAGGTGTCGCGCGCAGGGGCATCACCATCGGCTAACACCGCTTTTTGTGCCCAAACAAATGCATTGGCTGGGTCACCGTTATCTAGCAGTGTTTGTGCGTAATTATTGGCCGCCACTGCGGAATTCGGATGATAACTGGCGGCAAGCTGAAACCAATGTTGCGCCAAAGCCAGATCATGTTGTTGATACGCGGCATTGCCCAGACCAATCAAGGCCGTCAAATTACTCGGCCAACGTTGCAAAGTTGCCTGATAGGCTAATTGTGCCCGAGCCAAACCTGCAGTCTTTTCCAGATCAACAATGCTTTGCAGATAACGAGTTTCTTGCATAGATGTTGGCGGCAACACAGATGGCGCTAAAACCAGCAAGCCCCACCGATGGCTACGTTGCCAGAGATTATCAAATTGCGTCAGTGACCAGTGCTGATTGGCCTGCGCCCCAGAATGCACAATAATTTCCTGCCGTGACAGGTCATAACCGGTCACAACGGCATAGTGCCATTTCGGGTACCAGTTAAACGATAAATTCAATAACACAATCACCGGACGACCTGCATTCACTTCGGTCAATAATGCCAGTAGTGTGGGGTCGGTTTCATACGCCAGATAACCCTGCCGCCGGACACTGGCTTTCAGTTCCGCCTGTAATGCACCACCTCGTGCAGGTAACAGCATTTCCTGTGCTAATAAGGCAACAGACACTGGTTTGTTTTGCTGCGCCAATACCATGGCTAATGCCGAGGGGCCACAATAGGCATCATCCTGCACAATAAATGGTACGGCGAGTTGTTTGCTCGATGAGGTAATAGCGGGAGAATGGGTTTCGGGGAAATGGTTGGCACACCCGACTAACCATAAACAGCCCACCAGTAACAGGTGGGCTTTCGTTAGAAAATGCATGTATTAACGAACTGAACGGGTGAATGGGAATACTTTTGTTAAGCCTAAAATATCCGTCACCAGTAACACGATAAATACAAATAACGCAGCCCCAAGAATATCTGAGCCGGCTGCTGGTAATTTATCAATCTTGCCGGATAACTGAGTGATTTCATCATCACTCATCGCAGCCACACGTTGTTGTACCAGCGCCACATCCACACCCTGCGCAGCAATCTGTTTTGCTACATCAGCTCGGGCCAGGAATTGCATGACATGCGCACGTTCACTCAGTTGATGAACCGGAATGGTTTCCTGAGAGGACATCATTGATGCTCTGGTCGGTAATGACAGAGCCAGTAAGGAAACAACCAATAAACGAACTACTACACCCCAAAACACAGACATACGTTATCCCCTTGGTATATTAATACGCCGCAACAATAACCTGTCGCTTTCGTTTTGCAAAGTCCCCTCTGCCACGGTATCTAAACAAGCGATATCACATTTATAATAGCCGATATTCATCTTTAGTGAGCATTGTACTCATGCGTCAGAAAGTTGTTTTCCCCGGAACCTTTGATCCACTGACTTGCGGGCATCTTGACCTGATCAGCCGCGCATCGGCCTTATTTGATGACGTCGTTATTGCCGTGGCTGCTAGCCCCGGGAAACGGCCGTTATTCACGTTAGAAGAGCGCATTGCGCTGGCGACCGAAGTTTGCCAATCGCTACCCAATGTCACCATTACCGGTTTCAGTAATCTGTTGATCGATTTCATGAAACAACAACAGGCCACCATCTTGTTACGTGGCATTCGCACTGGCAGTGATTTTGAATATGAATCACAGCTAGCCGCGATGTATCGCCGGATGATGCCGGAAATGGAAATTGTCTTTCTGCCACCTGCAGAACAATATGCCTTTGTTTCGTCAACACTGGTGCGGGAAATTGCCCTACATGGTGGCGATGCCGGTCAATTTGTTACCCCCAATGTCGCTGCAGCGATTAAAACCAAGCAGTTGCAGCTCACTCAGTCATAAGCACCCACCAACGGCTGGCAAATCGGACAAAACACACTGCTGCGCTGCCCTAAGCGCAGCTCTTCCAGTGGATGCGCACACACCTGACAGGCTTGCCCTGCCCGCCCATACACTAACAATTCCTGCACAAAATAACCCGATTTACCATCGATGCGCATAAAATCACGCAACGTAGTACCACCTTGCGTGATGGCACGAGCCAGCACTTGTTTCACCGCCGCCACTAATGCCTGACTCTCTTCAATTGTCAGTGAATTCACCGCCCGTTTCGGGTGAATATGCGCCATAAACAGCGCTTCATTGGCGTAGATATTCCCCACCCCCACCACAACATGGTTATCCATTAGCCACGGTTTAATTGCACTGCGTGGTTTGCGGCTGCGTTGCCATAAATACTCGGCGGTAAACGCATCGGTTAATGGTTCCGGCCCTAAGCTCTTTAATAACACATGTTGGTGCGGGTCATCGGTTGTCCACAATAAAGCACCAAATCGACGCGGATCATGAAAACGCAGCAACTTGCCATTGGCTAATTCCAGATCCACATGATCATGTTTTTCTGCTGGTGTACCAATAGGAAGAATGCGCAAATGGCCCGACATACCCAAGTGCAAAATCGCCGTTCCCAACGTGGAGCGTAATAATAAATATTTCGCTCGTCTTTCGATTGAACGTAATGGCTGACCTTCCAACAAATGGATTTCTGACGGAATGGGCCAGCGCAAACGCGGATGCCGGATCACCACTTTTTCAACAACCACACCTTCCATCCATGGCGTGATCCCTAATCGGCTGACTTCAACTTCGGGTAATTCCGGCATAATACGTCCTGAGCAGGTAAGCAATTGATTGATCGAATTAATCTTGTGCAATACGCAGCAAAGCTCGATTCAGATCGCTTTCACAACCTGAGATACTTGTCGTACTCGTGCATTATGACTAAGTTTAAGGCAATGAGCTGCATAAACGAGGCTAAGCGCATGACACAAACTCGGTGTGTAAAAGTGCTGGTATACGGCATGGTACAAGGTGTTGGTTTTCGTTATTTCACACAACAAGAAGCCCATCGTTTAGGATTATCTGGCCACGCCACCAATCTGGTCGATGGCTCAGTCGAAGTGGTGGCGCAAGGCGACAGCAAAGCTGTGGATAAGCTGATTGAATGGCTGAAATCAGGGCCACGTACCGCCAGTGTCGATTATATTGAAGTTTATGAAATGGGGAGCGGCGCGGCGAACCGCGGTTCCTTCCGCGCCTACTGAGTTATTTTAAGGTCGCGCAAATCTTCCATAGATCGGCTTGTACCGCCGCCGCCGTCACTTCACGCCCCGCCCCCGGCCCTTGCAAGATCAGCGGGTTGGTGCGATAGAAATCGGTCTCTATCGAGAAAATATTGTCGCAAGGGCGCAAATTCGCAAACGGATGATCCGCCGCTAGCATATCCAGCCCTACCCGTGCGGAACCATCGCGGTCTAAACGAGCGACATAACGCAGCACCTTACCGTGAGCCTGCGCTTCATCAAACGCAGTTTCCACCGCATGGTCTAATTCCGGCAATTGCTCAAAAAAGCTCTCCAGTGGGATCTCAGCCAAACCAGCCGGCACCAGACTTTGTAATGAGATGTGCTCCGGTTCGAGCTCTAACCCCGCTTCACGAGCCAGGATCAGCAGCTTACGTCGCACATCATGCCCGGTCAGATCTTCGCGCGGATCCGGCTCCGTTAAACCGTGCTGCCAGGCTTGATCCACCAGTTCGGAAAATGAAACCGAGCCATCATATTGTTGGAATAACCAACTCAGCGTACCGGAAAAAATGCCCGAGATGCCATGCACCCGATCGCCCGACTCCAGCATCATGCGAATACAAGCTTGTACTGGCAAACCGGCACCCACGGTGGCGTTATAACGCCATTGCACCTGATGTTCAGCAAAGCTTTGTCGTACACGCTGATAAAACGCACTTTCCGCAGCGCCGGCAAACTTATTCGCCGTGATCAAATGCGCACCGATCTGTGCAAACTCCGGGTAGTAACTACTCACTGTTTCACTGGCGGTCAGATCGAGCACAATCAGTTCATCAAACGGATGTTGCTCCAGCTGTACCAGCAATTCCGCCCAGATCACCGGTTGAGGATCAAAGCTATCCAGCACCTGCAGCGGATCTAAACCTTCTTCAGACAACACACCGCCACGCGAATCAAATAAGCCATACAAAGTCAGTGTCAGCTGGTGTGCCTGCTCAATATGGTGTTTCTCTTTCGCGAGTAATTTTAACCACTGGCTACCGATATTCCCTTTGCCTAATACCACCAGACCAACACGTTTGGTCTGCTGAAACATGGCATGGTGTAAAGCGATTAAGAGTGGTTCCAGCGTAATTTCGCGCACCACTGCCACCAGACTTAAGCCTTCTGGCGCGGTATAGATAAATTCCAGCGGTTGGTCGACCAGTAACCGGTAAAAACGATGACACTGCTCAGCATTATCACAAACACCGGTTCCCACCAGACCGATCAGGCTGAAGCCGTCACGACGCACAACATCTCTCAGGCCAGAGAGCTCTTGCTGTTGTAATAAGAACTGATGGGCATCTGGCGCCATTTCCAGCGTATAGGCTAAACGGACGATACGGCGATCAGCCAGATTTTTGCTCACCAACGGAGACAGTTGCTGTGTAGCCAATAACGCTTCGAGACGTGCAACAGTCTGCTCATAGTCGCAATCAGGCTGAATACGCAGTTCAATCAGTACGATTTGCTCTAGTGAGGTGACAATGCGCGCCCCTTTCACCTGCGATCTACGGCGTAAAATATGCGAAGCACCACCGGTTGGCGCGTAACTCGAACGTAGTACCAGTTTTTGCTGACTGTGCATTAACGGTTGTAAGGTTCGCGAATGTAAAACCGGAGCCCCGAGTCGCGCTAATTCATTAGCTTCTGCCAGTGATAAACGCTCAAGCAACTTCGCATCTTTCACACAGCGCGGGTCGGCGGAATAAACACCCGCGACATCACTCCAAATGGCGGTAGATTCCGCTTCAGCTAAAGCACCTAGCAAGGTCGCCGAGTAATCAGAACCATTACGACCCAGCAATAATGTCCGCCCTTCATTATCGGCAGCGATAAAACCGGTTACGACCACCCGTTGTTCACCGGTGCCAGCTAATACTTCGCGTAGTTTTTCCCGTGATAATGCTTCATTAACGCGAGCCAGTGCGCCTTCTTCCGCAGAAAGGAAACGACGCGCATCCAGCCATGACGCCTGATTACCACGTTCCGTCAATAACGCCGCCAACAGACGGGCTGACCATACTTCACCATTGGCCAAGATCCCATTGCGCTCATGACGATCATAGTTTTTTTTCAGGACTCCCGCGATGGTATCAATATCTTCCATCAGCTGCAGGGATAATGCCTGACGTGCGGGGCCGTCTAAAACCCCTTCAATCAAGCCCAACTGATACGCTCTTAAACCTTGTATCGCCGCCACAACCGCATCATCACCCGCTTCGCTTAATTCTAGAATTTGCAATAAGCGATTAGTGGTTTTACCCGCAGCAGAAACCACGATCAATGCACGGGGGTCCGATTCCTGCTCAATGAGTCCAGCCACCCGACGATAACAATTGGGATCAGCCAGGCTGCTACCACCAAATTTATGTACCTGACGTCCAGGAAGGTGGCCTGTTGCTGTGTGCGGCATACTTCGTTACCTCTTAATCTTTTAATACGATGAATGACACCGTATTGGTCTTACTATTTTATTTGCTGGCAACACAGGCAAACGCGCGATCTAAATCTGCCAGCAGATCAGTGATATGTTCAATCCCGATGGAGAAACGCAGTAGCTGATCCGAAATACCCGCAACCCGACGCGCGTCTGGGTTCATCCCTGCATGCGTCATACTTGCCGGATGAGCGACCAGACTTTCCACTCCACCTAATGACTCTGCCAGACAAAACAGCTGCAAACCACCCAAAAATTGCTTTAATTGTTCTATATCAAAATCCACTTCAAAACTCAGCATTGCACCAAAGCCTTGTTGCTGACGCTTTGCAATTTCGTGCCCAGGGTGCTCCGGTAAACTCGGGTGATAAATTTTCGTCACCCGCGGTTGCTGTTGTAAATAAGCCAAAATGGCATTCGCATTTTCCTGATGCACTCGCATACGCGGTGCCAGCGTGCGCAGACCTCGCAGTGTCAGATACGCATCAAATGCACCGCCAGTGTGTCCAAGGCAGTTGCCCCACCAGGCCAATTTTTCATGCAATTCAGGTTCTTTGGCAATTACCGCTCCGCCAACCACATCCGAATGACCGTTCAGATATTTGGTTGTGGAATGCACGACAATATCAGCCCCCAGAGCCAATGGTTGTTGCAGGAGTGGTGACAAGAAGGTGTTATCCACCGCCACTAATGCACCTATCGCATGTGATTGCTGACAAATAGCCGCGATATCAACCACGCGTAATAACGGATTGGATGGTGTTTCCACCCACACTAATTTTGGTTTTTGCGCCAACGCCTGTGCTAATGCGACAGGATCGGTTTGATCGACAAATAACACCCGATACGAACCTTTCGCAGCAACATGCTGGAATAGCCGATAGGTTCCACCATAACAATCATGTGGCGCAACTAACAAATCATAGGAAGACAACAAGGCAGTGACCAGATTGATTGCGCCCATACCGCTGCCGGTAAATACAGCACCCGCACCACCCTCTAATGCCGCCAATGCCCCCGCTAGCGTACTGCGGGTCGGATTACCGGAACGGCTATAGTCAAACTCTCGTTTTTCACCGAAACCGGCAAAGGTATAGTTTGTGGATAAATAAATAGGCGGAACAACCGAACCGAATTGAGTATCAGCAGCAATTCCTGATTTGACAGCGTATGTTTCTCGTTGGTAATCCGACATGATAGTTCCTTGATAGTCGTGCGTACCATCACGGTACCCCACTGCCACTAAGCCGTCAACACTTCTAGACGTCTACATGGCTTTACCTATGGATTGTCATTATTACCTATACGGGTTACTATACTTTGTCTGGCTGGAATAACAGGTGAGCAATGAAAACGGCGTGGAATGGCGAATATATTAGTCCGTATGCAGAACACGGCAAAAAAAGTGAGCAGGTCAAAAAGATCACGGTTTCAATTCCGCTGAAGGTATTAAAAATACTGACAGATGAACGTACTCGCCGCCAAATAAATAATCTGCGTCATGCCACCAACAGTGAATTACTTTGTGAAGCATTTTTGCACGCTTATACCGGCCAACCGCTACCGGCTGATGACGATTTACGCAAAGATTGTCCCGATGATATCCCGCTCATGGTCCAGCAAATAATGACGGAAATGGGCAAACCTATCGAAAAATACGATGAATAACCGTTAATTAGCGTTTAGTAATCGAGTCCATCCGGAGAGATATCCACCAGATCGATCTCCGGGATCATATCTTCATACCCAATACGACTATAAACCAGCGTATCATCCAAATGGCCTTGCGAACGACAAGCGTTTTTTAATGTTGCTTCCAGTTTAAAACCCGCTCTTTCTGCCACGGCTCGACTTTTTTCATTACTCGCCGCGGTGCGGATCTCAAGTCGTGCGGCATGCAAATGAATAAAAGCATAATCCGCTAATAACAACACCGCTTCTGTTATATAACCTTTACCAGCTGCAGATTGTCGCACCCAATAACCGATTTCATAGTAGGGAACAGAGACATCCCTGACATGTAAACTAATACTACCAACCAACAATTGATCTTCACGCCGCACAATCATAAAACGTAATTCATGTTCCTTACGTTCAAATTGCTCTTTTGCTACATTCATATTGGCGGTCACCGTCAATATAGATGGATCGGGTTCCGCCCAATCAAGAAACAGTTGATGCAATTCATAACTTTCGGATAAAGCCAGACGCAGCGGTTCAACCCAGTCCAGTGATGGCGGTTTTAACTCAATTCGGGAAGACGTCAGCATTACATCCTTCAGATCACTGCTTATCGATGACTAAAACCAACCATGAACTTCTGCTTAAAAAACATGAAGATAATAGGGTCTGATAATAACGATTATATTATAGCAAACGTGGGGGCGGAGTATAAGGTGAGATCGAAAGGTATCTGAGTCAGGAAAGTATTGATGACAAAAGCGGAAAAAATAAAGCCGGGTTACCCCGGCTTTATTTTATTCTTCAGTAGCTGCTTCAGCATCTACCGGACGACCAACCAGCTCAATATAAGCCATTGGTGCGTTATCACCAGCGCGGAAACCGCATTTCAGAATGCGCGTATAACCACCTGGACGACCTTGAAAACGTGGGCCAAGTTCAGTAAACAGTTTACCAACAACATCTCTGTCGCGGGTACGAGCAAATGCCAAACGGCGATTTGCAACACTGTCACTCTTAGCAAGAGTAATCAAGGGCTCAACTACACGACGTAGCTCCTTTGCTTTAGGCAAAGTCGTCTTGATGATCTCATGACGAACCAGGGAGCTGGCCATGTTGCGGAACATAGCCGAACGATGGCTCGCGTTCCGGTTCAGTTGACGACCACTCAAACGATGGCGCATGACCTTATCCTTCTAACAAAATCGGTAGAACCTGCAATCTGGATCAATTGTCTGCCAGACTTGCCGGCGGCCAATTCTCCAGACGCATGCCCAGAGACAAACCACGGGAAGCCAGCACGTCTTTGATTTCAGTCAAAGACTTTTTACCCAGGTTAGGAGTTTTTAACAACTCCACCTCAGTGCGCTGTACCAGATCACCAATATAATGGATTGCTTCTGCTTTCAGGCAGTTCGCAGAACGAACTGTCAATTCCAGATCATCAACAGGACGCAGCAGGATCGGATCGAACTCCGGCTTGTCTTCTTTCTTCTCTGGAACGGAAACATCACGCAAATCAACAAAGGCATCCAACTGCTCAGCCAAAATAGTAGCTGCACGGCGAATGGCTTCTTCCGGATCTAGCGTACCGTTGGTTTCCATATCGATAACCAACTTATCCAGATCAGTACGTTGTTCCACACGAGCAGCTTCAACATTGTAGGCAATACGCACTACAGGGCTAAACGCCGCATCCAGTAACAAACGACCAATTGGACGATCTTCATCATCTGTATGTAAACGTGCTGATGCAGGAACGTAGCCACGACCACGTTGAACACGCAGACGCATACTGATTTCAGCATTAGCACCGGTCAGATGACAAATCACATGCTCCGGATTGACAATGACAACATCATCACCATGGATGATATCACCTGCCGTGACCGGGCCCGCACCAGACTTGGTCAGCGAAAGGATTACTTCATCTTTACCTTCCAGCTTTACTGCAATGCCTTTTAAGTTCAGCAAGATCTCCAGGATATCTTCCTGAACACCTTCTTTACTGCTGTACTCGTGCAATACGCCGTCGATCTCAACCTCAGCAACTGCACATCCCGGCATGGACGACAGGAGAATGCGTCGTAACGCATTACCTAAAGTATGACCGAAACCACGCTCCAACGGCTCAAGGGTTACCTTGGCATGAGTCGGACTGAGTTGCTCGATATCAACCAAACGTGGCTTGAGAAAATCTGTTACAGAACCCAGCATTATGTCCTCTCTTAGAAGCTAAGCCTTACTTGGAGTAAAGCTCGACGATCAACTGTTCATTGATGTCAGCAGACAGATCTGAACGCTCTGGCAGACGTTTGTAAACGCCTTCCATTTTGTCTGCATTGATCTCAATCCAAGTTGGCTTTTCACGCTGCGCAGCCACGTCTAATGCGGCTTTGATACGAGCTTGTTTTTTCGCCTTCTCACGAACAGTGACTACATCTTCAGGAGAAACGTTATAAGAAGGAATGTTTACCACTTTGCCATTGATAACGATAGCTTTATGGCTAACCAGCTGGCGAGCTTCCGCACGGGTAGATGCAAAACCCATACGATAAACTACGTTGTCCAGACGACCTTCCAGCAACTGCAGTAGGTTCTCACCGGTATTACCCTTGATGCGAGTCGCTTCACGGTAATAGTTACGGAATTGTTTTTCCAGAATGCCGTAAATACGACGGACTTTCTGTTTTTCACGCAGCTGTACACCGTAGTCAGACAGACGTGGCTTACGCGCACCGTGCTGACCAGGAGCTGTGTCAATTTTACACTTAGAGTCGATAGCACGAACGCCTGATTTCAGGAACAGATCGGTGCCTTCACGACGGCTAAGCTTCAGCTTTGGGCCTAAATATCTTGCCATGTTCTTTCTCCAACAATCCTACTAGACAACGTTATACACGGCGTTTTTTAGGAGGACGACAACCGTTGTGCGGGATCGGAGTTACATCCGTGATATTGGTGATGCGGAAACCCGCAGCATTCAATGCACGAATAGAAGACTCACGGCCCGGACCAGGACCTTTAACCATTACTTCCAGGTTTTTAACGCCATATTCTTTGGCGATCTCACCAGCACGCTCTGCAGCAACCTGTGCAGCAAAAGGAGTGGATTTACGAGAACCACGGAAACCAGAACCACCAGCAGTTGCCCAAGACAGAGCATTACCCTGACGATCGGTAATGGTAACGATTGTGTTATTGAAAGAGGCATGAACGTGTGCAATGCCGTCGCTAACTTGCTTTCTAACGCGCTTACGAGCACGAGTAGGAGCTTTTGCCATTTTCTACCTTCCCGTTTACTTCTTAATCGGTTTACGAGGACCCTTACGGGTGCGCGCGTTAGTTTTGGTACGCTGTCCGCGAACCGGCAAACCACGACGATGACGCAAGCCACGGTAGCATCCCAAGTCCATCAAACGTTTGATGTTCATGGATACTTCACGACGCAGGTCGCCTTCAACAGTAAATTTGCTTACTTCGGTACGAAGCGCTTCAATTTGAGCTTCGTCCAGATTTTTAACTTTCACATCCTCGGCGATACCAGCCGCTGCGCAAATTTGCTTTGCACGGGTGTCGCCAACGCCATAAATCGCAGTTAACGCGATAACTGCATGTTTATGGTCAGGAATGTTAATGCCAGCGATACGGGCCACTATTCCACTCCTAAAACAAATAGTAATTTAATGACCACCACAAAGCCCGTTCCGGATACATGGTGGTCAACCTACACACAAATGTAGGCTGGCTAATGTACTTAGCCAGCCTCGACTTTTCAAGTCTCTACCGAAAATATAATTAGCCTTGGCGTTGTTTATGCTTCGGCTCAGTGCAAATCACGCGAACCACACCGTGGCGTTTGATGATTTTGCAATTACGGCAGATTGCTTTGACGGAAGCGCGAACTTTCATTGCTTAACTCCGCAATATTAGACCGAATTAACGGCCTACGCCTTTAAGATTGGCTTTTTTCAGTACATCACCATATTGATGAGACATCATATGGGTTTGTACCTGTGCCATGAAGTCCATGATGACAACAACGATAATCAGCAAGGAAGTGCCACCAAAGTAGAACTGCACATGCCAGAAGGTCATCAGTAACTGGGGTACTAAGCAAATCGCTGTGATGTACAAAGCCCCGGCCAGTGTCAGACGAGTCATCACTTTATCGATAAAACGTGCTGTTTGCTCACCAGGACGAATACCTGGGATAAATGCACCGCTTTTCTTCAGGTTGTCCGCTGTTTCACGTGGGTTAAACACCAACGCAGTATAGAAGAAGCTGAAGAAAATAATCGCGATAGCATACAACAGCTCATATAACGGCTGCCCTGGCTGCAAGCTCATGGAGATTTCTTGCAGGATATTCGCAATCCATGAATCACCTTGTCCAAACCAAGACGCGATAGTGCCTGGGAACAGAATGATACTAGATGCAAAAATTGCAGGGATAACACCCGCCATATTAAGTTTTAACGGTAAGTGTGTGCTTTGAGCTGCAAAGATCTGATTACCTTGTTGGCGTTTTGCATAGTTTACGACGATACGACGCTGGCCACGCTCAACAAATACAACAAAGTAAGTAACAGCAAACACAATAACCGCGAGCAACAATAGCAACAGGATATGCAATTCACCTTGACGAGCTTGTTCTGCAGTTGCACCAATTGCATGGGGCAAACCTGCAACAATACCCGCAAAAATGATCAGCGAAATACCGTTACCAATACCACGTTCTGTTATTTGCTCACCCAACCACATCAAGAACATGGTACCAGTGACCAAACTAACTACCGCAGTAAAGTAGAAGCCGAAACCGGGGTTGAGCACCAAGCCATGCATCATGTTTGGTAAACCAGTCGCAATACCCGAAGCTTGTACAGTAGCCAAGGCTAATGTACCCCAACGGGTATGCTTACTGATTACACGTCGACCACTTTCACCTTCCTTTTTAAGCTCTGCATAATAAGGACTGATTACGGTCAACAGTTGGATAATAATTGATGCCGAAATATACGGCATGATACCCAACGCAAAGATAGATGCACGAGACAGGGCACCACCACTGAACATGTTAAACATTTCAATGATGGTTCCCTTCTGTTGCTGGAACAATTGTCCCAGCACAGTAGCGTCAATACCAGGAATCGGCACATAAGCGCCCGCACGGAAGACAATGATAGCACCTAGAACGAAAAGCAACCGGCTTTTCAGTTCGCTCAGGCCCCCCTTGCGAGCCGCGTGTTTACTAATCCTGGTTTCTTGGCCATCTACTTATTATTCCTCGATTTTGCCACCAGCAGCTTCGATAGCAGCACGGGCGCCTTGAGTAACGCCTACACCACGAACGGTAACTGCACGATCGATGTTCCCAGAGAGAACGATCTTGGCAAACTGCATGCCTTTAGTAATAACGCCAGCTTGCTTCAGAGTGTTCAGATCTACTACATCGCCTTCTACTTTAGCGATTTCGCTCAGGCGAACTTCTGCAGTCACAGCACCTTTGCGAGAGTAAAAACCCGAATTTTGGCATACGGATTTTCAATGGCATTTGACCGCCTTCGAAACCTGCACGGCCACCACTACCAGCACGTGAACCAGCGCCTTTTACGCCGCGGCCACCGGTTTTACCTAAACCAGAACCGATACCACGACCTACACGCTTTTTAGCCGATTTAGCACCAGCAGCTGGAGAAAGAGTGTTTAAACGCATCGATTACTCCTCCACCTTCACCATGTAATAAACCTGGTTGATCATGCCGCGTACACATGGAGTATCTTCCAGTTCAACGGTGTGACCAATACGACGCAAACCCAAGCCTAACAAAGAGGCTTTGTGCTTCGGCAAACGACCGATGGAGCTGCGAGTCTGTGTAACTTTTACAGTCTTGTTAGCCATGTCGTTATTACCCCAGGATTTCTTCCACGCGCAAACCACGTTTGGCAGCAACTTGTTCCGGTGAACTAATGTGTGCTAACGCTTCGATCGTTGCACGCACTACGTTCATCGGATTGGTTGAACCATAGGTTTTTGCCAGAACGTTATGTACACCAGCCACTTCCAGAACGGCACGCATTGCACCACCGGCAATAATACCAGTACCCTGAGAAGCAGGCTGCATAAATACGGTAGAACCAGCATGGGTTCCTTTAACATGGTGATGCAGTGTGCCTTCAATCAGCTCAACTTTAACCATGTTACGACGAGCTTGTTCCATTGCCTTTTGAATGGCGGCAGGAACTTCACGTGCTTTACCGTAACCAAAACCAACGCGGCCAGCACCATCGCCTACTACAGTCAATGCTGTAAAGGAGAAAATACGACCACCTTTAACTACTTTTGAAACACGGTTCACTGCGACTAACTTTTCTTGCAGTTCACCGGCTTGAGATTCGATTTTAGACATTGTCGACTCCTGGCTTAGAACTGAAGACCAGCTTCACGTGCAGCAGTAGCCAGTGCGGCTACGCGACCATGATATTGGAACCCAGAGCGATCGAACGCTACAGTGGTAATACCTTTTGCCAGAGCACGCTCTGCAATTGCTTTACCCACCGCGGCGGCCGCATCGGCATTACCGGTGTATTTCACTTGCTCACGAATGGTTGACTCTACAGTAGATGCAGAAGCTAAAACTTCTGCACCGCTTGCAGCGATAACCTGCGCATAAATATGACGCGGAGTACGGTGAACCACCAGACGAGTCGCGCCCAGTTCCAGCATTTTACGACGTGCTTTAGTAGCACGACGGATACGAGCTGCTTTCTTGTCCATAGTGTTACCTTACTTCTTCTTAGCTTCTTTAGTACGCACAACTTCGTCTGAATAGCGTACACCTTTGCCTTTGTAAGGCTCCGGGCTACGATAAGCGCGGATGTCAGCTGCAACTTGACCTAACAGAGCTTTATCGGCACCTTTCAGTACGATTTCAGTCTGTGTCGGGCATTCAGCGGTAACACCTTCAGGCAATTCGTGGTCGATTGGATGGGAGAAACCCAGTGCCAAACCAACTGATTTACCTTTAGCCTGTGCACGGTAACCTACACCAACCAGCACCAGTTTGCGCTCGAAGCCAGTAGTAACACCAATAACCATGTTGTTTACCAGTGCACGTGCAGTACCAGCCTGCGCGTCAGCACCAGTCACACCTTCTTGAGGTGCGAACTTCAACACATTTTCTTCTTTGGTGACGATAACTGCAGCGTTCAGAATGCGCTTCAGGGTGCCATTTTTACCTTTAACAGCTATTTCCTGGCCGTTCAGGGTTACTTCCACGCCAGCCGGAATAGTAACAGGTGCTTTCGCAACACGAGACATTTCCTAGCTCCTTACGCTACGTAGCAGATGATCTCACCGCCCATGCCTGCTTTACGCGCAGCACGGTCAGTCATCACACCTTTAGAAGTAGAAACCACAGCGATACCCAGACCATTAATGATCTTTGGCAGGTCGCCACGTTTCTTATAAATACGCAGACCAGGGCGACTTACGCGCTGGATCAGCTCAACAACAGGCTTACCCTGGAAATATTTCAGTTCAATTTCCAGTTCAGGTTTAACGTCACCGCTAACTTTAACATCAGCGATATAACCTTCTTCTTTCAGCAGATTAGCAATAGCTACTTTCAGCTTGGAAGAAGGCATAGAGACGGAAACCTTGTGGGCCGCCTGACCGTTGCGGATGCGGGTCAGCATGTCCGCGATCGGATCTTGCATGCTCATGTGTCTTAACTCCCGTGATTAATTACCAGCTAGCCTTTTTCAGGCCAGGAATTTCGCCTTTCATCATGTGCTCACGCACTTTGATGCGGCAAAGACCGAATTTACGCAGGTAGCCATGTGGACGACCTGTGATATTGCAACGATTACGTTGACGGCTCGGGCTGGAGTCACGCGGCAGTTGTTGCAGCTTGAGCACTGCGTCCCAACGAGCTTCATCAGAAGCATTCACGTCGGCGATGATCGCTTTCAGTGCAGCACGCTTCTCGAAGTGTTTTGCAATCAATTTTGCACGTTTATCTTCACGTGCAATCATGGACAGTTTTGCCATAACCCTACACCTTACTTACGGAATGGGAAGCTAAAGGCAGCCAGCAGAGCACGGCCTTCCTCGTCAGTCTTCGCAGTCGTTGTGATAGTAATATCCAGACCACGTACTTTATCGACTTTATCGTAGTCGATTTCGGGGAAGATGATTTGCTCACGTACGCCCATAGAGTAGTTGCCACGACCATCAAAGGACTTAGCACTAACACCACGGAAGTCACGAATACGTGGCATAGAGATGCAAATCAAGCGCTCCAAAAACTCCCACATACGCTCGCCGCGCAGGGTTACTTTACAACCGATCGGGTAGCCTTCACGAATCTTGAAGCCCGCAACAGATTTGCGCGCTTTGGTGATCAGTGGCTTCTGACCAGAAATTGCAGCTAAATCACCAGCAGCATTTTCCAGTACTTTTTTATCAGCCAAGGCTTCACCGACACCCATATTCAGGGTGATTTTCTCGATCCGAGGGACTTGCATGACAGAATTGTAGCCGAACTGTTTCATCAGTTCTTGGACTACAGTTTGTCTGTAGGTATCATGCAGTTTCGCCATCGTTAAACTCCAATTACTTTACAAGTTCACCGTTAGATTTGAAGAAACGAACTTTGTTACCATCTTCAAATCGGAAACCAACGCGATCAGCCTTGCCAGTAGCAGGGTTGAAAAGCGCTACATTTGATACATCAATCGCTGCTTCTTTGCTAACGATACCGCCAGCAACACCCAAAGCCGGAACAGGCTTCTGATGTTTTTTCTTCACGTTGATGCCTTCAACAATTACTTTGCCCTGTTCAACTAAGACTTTAGTGACTTTGCCACGTTTGCCTTTGTCTTTACCGGTCAAAACAATTACTTCGTCTTCACGACGGATTTTTGCTGCCATGTTCTGTGCTCCTTACAGTACTTCCGGGGCCAGGGACACGATCTTCATGAACTTATCATTACGCAGTTCACGAGTCACTGGGCCGAAGATACGAGTACCGATCGGCTGATGTTGGTTGTTCAACAGCACAGCCGCGTTGCGATCAAAGCGGATCAAAGAACCATCTTGACGGCGAACGCCTTTACGGGTGCGAACGACCACCGCATTATAAACATCACCTTTTTTAACTTTTCCACGTGGAATTGCTTCTTTGATGGAAACTTTGATGATGTCGCCGACACCGGCATAACGGCGGTGCGAACCACCCAGAACCTTAATACACATTACGCTGCGTGCGCCGGAGTTGTCGGCGACGTCCAGCATACTTTGCATTTGGATCATGTTAGTGCTCCGCTAAATAACTACTTCCCACATTAAAATGGGCATCTGGCTACCTTCAAAAGGCGCGGCATAATATCACAGCACCAGAAAAAGTCATAGCCAAAAAAACGAACGACTCTTACGAGCCGTTCGTATTCCTATCCTAATTTAAAAAATTAGGCTTTTTCAACAACAGATACCAGAGTCCATGACTTAGTCTTGGACAATGGACGGCACTCGCGGATTTCCACCAGGTCGCCAATCTTGCATTCGTTGTTTTCATCGTGGACATGCAGCTTGGTCGTGCGCACGATAATTTTCCCATACATTGGGTGTTTTACCTTGCGCTCGATAGCTACAGTAATGGACTTGTCCATTTTGTCACTAACTACACGACCTTGCAGAGTACGGATTTGATCAGTCATTACGCACCTGCCTTCTCGTTCAGTACAGTTTTAACGCGCGCGATGTCGCGACGTACTTGTTTGATAGTGTGAGTTTGGTTCAGCTGACCTGTGCTCTTCTGAATACGCAGATTAAACTGCGCACGCAGCAGACCCAGCAATTCAGCTTTCAGCTCTTCCACACTTTTTTGACGCAGATCTTGAGCTTTCATCACATAGCCGTCCGAATTACAAAGGTGGTCTTAACAGACAGTTTAGCCGCAGCCAGCGCAAATGCTTCACGCGCTGTCGCTTCTGGTACACCGTCCATCTCGTACAGCACTTTGCCAGGCTGGATCAAGGCAACCCAATATTCAACGTTACCTTTACCTTTACCCATACGCACTTCAAGCGGTTTCTCGGTAATTGGTTTGTCCGGGAATACACGGATCCAAATTTTACCTTGACGCTTAACAGCACGAGTCATCGCACGACGTGCAGCTTCGATCTGACGGGCTGTCAGCTGGCCACGAGTTACCGCTTTCAGACCATAGGTACCGAAGGATACATCGCTACCTGCATTAGCCAGACCGCGGTTACGGCCTTTGTGAACCTTACGGAACTTTGTACGCTTTGGTTGCAACATTTACCGGTTCTCCTTACTTAGCACCACGCGGTTTGCGTTTCGGCTTGGCAGGAGCCGGCTCTTGCTGTGCAGCTGCAGCTGCAGCAGTAACAGCAGCCAGACCGCCCAGAACTTCACCTTTGAAGATCCATACCTTAACACCGATAACACCATAAGTGGTGTGTGCTTCAGAGGTAGCATAGTCAATGTCTGCACGCAGTGTGTGCAGAGGTACACGACCTTCACGATACCATTCAGTACGTGCGATTTCTGCACCACCTAAACGGCCGCTAACTTCAACTTTGATACCCTTAGCACCCAGACGCATTGCGTTCTGAACCGCACGCTTCATAGCGCGACGGAACATAACACGACGTTCCAGCTGAGAGGAGATACTGTCAGCAACCAGCTGAGAGTCCAACTCTGGCTTACGAACTTCAGCGATGTTGATTTGTGCAGGCACACCAGCGATGCTGGCGATTTGCTTGCGCAGTTTTTCAACATCTTCGCCTTTCTTACCAATCACTACGCCTGGACGGGCAGTGTGGATAGTTACGCGAATACTTTTAGCTGGACGTTCAATAACAATGCGAGACAAAGAAGCTGCTTTCAGCTCTTTGGTCAGATACTGACGCACCTGAAAATCACCGTGCAGATTGTCTGCAAACTCTTTGGTATTGGCATACCAAGTAGAGTTAAACGGCTTGGTAATCCCTAAACGGATACCATTCGGATGAACTTTCTGACCCATTGCTTATCTCCCAGCCTTAGCGTCTGATACTACCACAGTGATGTGAGCAGTACGCTTGACGATACGGTCTGCACGGCCTTTAGCACGAGCACGAATACGCTTCAGAGATGGACCTTCGTCAACCATGATAGTTTGCACTTTCAGAGTGTCGATATCCGCGCCTTCGTTATGCTCAGCATTAGCAACAGCAGACTCCAGAACCTTTTTGATCAGCTCAGCAGCCTTTTTCGGGCTGAAAGCCAACAGGTTCAAGGCCCGATCCACAGGCAAGCCACGGACCTGATCAGCAACCAGGCGGGCTTTCTGTGCAGAAGTCCGGGCAAAACGGTGTTTAGCGATAGCTTCCATCATTTATCCCTTATTTCTTCTTGGCCTTCTTATCAGCGGCATGACCGCGATAAGTACGAGTCGGTGCAAATTCACCCAGTTTATGTCCAACCATTTCGTCGGATACATAAACGGGTACGTGCTGACGACCATTATGGACAGCGATGGTCAAACCAATCATATCTGGAATGATCATTGAACGACGGGACCAAGTCTTGATAGGCTTTTTGTCCGCGCTTTCCACCGCTTTCTCAACCTTCTTCAGCAAGTGCAGGTCGATAAATGGACCCTTCTTGAGAGAACGTGGCATGGCGATTCCTCTATATAAGAATTACTTATTACGACGACGTACGATGTACTTGTCAGTGCGCTTGTTGCTACGGGTGCGGTAGCCTTTAGCCGGAGTACCCCAAGGAGATACAGGCTGGATACCTTTATTGCGACCCTCACCACCACCGTGTGGATGGTCAACTGGGTTCATCGCCATACCACGAACGGTAGGACGAACACCACGCCAGCGGTTAGCACCGGCTTTACCCAATTGACGCAGCATATGCTCAGCATTGCCAACTTCACCAACAGTAGCACGGCATTCAGCCAATACTTTACGCACTTCGCCTGAACGCAGACGTAAGGTTACATATGCACCTTCACGAGCGAGGATCTGTACGCTAGCACCAGCAGAACGAGCGATCTGTGCGCCTTTACCTGGTTTCATTTCTACTGCGTGAACAGTAGTACCAACCGGGATATTACGCATAGGCAGCGCGTTACCAGGTTTGATTGCAGCATCCACACCAGAAACGATAGGATCACCAGCTTTCAGATTTTTTGGTGCCAGAATATAACGACGTTCGCCATCTGCGTACAACACCAGAGCGATGTTAGCAGAACGGTTTGGATCGTATTCCAGACGCTCGATCTTAGCTGGGATACCGTCTTTGTTGCGTTTGAAGTCAATCAGACGATAATGCTGTTTGTGACCACCACCGATATGACGGGTAGTGATACGGCCGTTGTTGTTACGACCGCCAGTCTTGCGTTTTTCTTCCAGCAGACCAGCAAACGGTTTACCTTTATGCAGCTCCGGTGTGACGATCTTAACGACGTGACGACGGCCCGGAGAGGTAGGCTTACATTTTACGATTGCCATTTTTTAAATTCCTCTTACTCGGCAGCGCCGCCCACGAAGTCGATGTCTTGACCTTCAACCAGAGTCACGTAGGCTTTTTTCCAGTCGGAACGACGGCCCATGCGTGAACCAGTACGTTTGGTCTTGCCAACAACGTTCAAGGTACGAACAGCTTCAACCTTAACTTCGAACAGTTTTTCAACTGCCGCTTTGATTTCTGCTTTAGAAGCATCAGTAGCAACTTTAAACACGATAGTGTTCAGTTTTTCAGCTACCATGGTGCTCTTTTCAGAGATGTGCGGAGCCTTCAGAACTTTCAGTAGACGCTCTTCACGGATCATGCCAGCATCTCCTCGATTTGCTTCACTGCATCAGCAGTCATCAGTACCTTGTCGAAGGCGATCAGGCTAACCGGATCAATACCTGTTACGTCGCGAACGTCAACTTTGTACAAGTTGCGTGCAGCCAGGAACAGATTTTCTTCAACTTCTGGGGTAACGATCAGCACGTCTTTCAGATCCAGTGCTTGCAGTTTGGTCAGCAGCTCTTTAGTTTTCGGAGCGTCAACACCAAATTTCTCTACAACTACCAGACGATCCTGACGAACCAGCTCAGACAGAATGCTTTGGATCGCACCGCGATACATTTTACGGTTCACTTTTTGGCTGTGATCTTGCGGTTTAGCTGCAAAGGTCACACCACCGCCACGCCAAATTGGAGAGCGGATAGTACCAGCACGAGCACGGCCAGTACCTTTCTGACGCCACGGTTTTTTACCGCCGCCAGACACTTCAGAGCGAGTCTTCTGCGCGCGAGTACCCTGACGGGCGCCAGCAGCATAAGCAACGACTACCTGGTGAACCAGAGCTTCGTTGAACTCACGACCGAAGGTAGTTTCGGAAACCTGAAGAGCGCTCTGCGCGTCTTTCAATACCAATTCCATTACTATCTCCTCAGACGTTACGCTTTAACGGCAGGCTTGACGATAACGTCGCCGTTGGTCGCACCTGGAACTGCACCTTTGATGAGCAGCAGGTTACGTTCAACATCAACGCGCACAATATCCAGGCTCTGAACGGTTACACGTTCACAACCCAAATGGCCAGCCATTTTTTTGCCTTTGAACACTTTACCCGGAGACTGGTTTTGACCGATAGAACCCGGAACACGATGTGAACGCGAGTTACCATGGGTCATGTCTTGGGTGCGGAAGTTCCAACGTTTAACAACGCCAGCAAAGCCTTTACCTTTAGAGACACCAGTAACGTCTGCTTTTTTAACGTCAGCGAAAATGTCGACTTTCAGCTCAGAACCAACAGTTAAGTCAGCACCTTCGCCGTCATTCAAACGGAATTCCCACAGACCGCGACCTGCTTCTACTTCAGCTTTGGCGAAATGGCCAGCTTCAGCTTTAGTCAGGCGGCTTGCCTTTTTAACACCGGTAGTTACTTGAACAGCGGTGTAACCGTCAGTTTCCAGAGTTTTCAGCTGGGTAACACGGTTGGCTTCTACTTCAATAACAGTCACTGGAATAGATACGCCGTCTTCAGTGAAGACGCGAGTCATACCCAGTTTGCGACCTACAAGACCGAGAGTCATTGTCTATCAACCTCTTTCCGAATTAACCCAAGCTGATCTGGACGTCAACACCAGCAGCCAGATCCAGACGCATCAGAGCATCAACGGTCTTGTCTGTTGGTTCAACGATGTCAACCAGACGCTTGTGAGTGCGGATTTCGTACTGATCACGCGCATCTTTGTTCACGTGTGGAGAAATCAGTACAGTGAAACGCTCTTTGCGAGTTGGCAGTGGAATAGGACCACGAACCTGTGCACCAGTGCGTTTGGCAGTTTCTACGATTTCCGCAGTAGACTGGTCGATCAAACGATGATCGAAAGCCTTCAGGCGGATACGGATTCTTTGGTTCTGCATGGACCAGAGCTCCAGATGGCAAAAAGAACATGAAACAATACCGCCTGAGATCGCTTATTTCGACCCAGAGGTTGTTTCTTCGCGTTTCCCTCCCAATCGGAGGGACTGTTGGGGTGTCAATGACTCTGACACCGGAGCCTTAGGCTCAGCTTGGTATTAGCAAGCTCGTGTATTATACGGTTTTACTTTGCCAGTGCAAGCGATGTTGGTGTTTTTATATTCAGATTTTCAAAATAGAAAAAGGGGCTTACGCCCCTTCCAGCATTAACGTTTAAATACGCAATCAGAATACGCGCGCAGCCAAGTGCGCTTCGGCTTGCTGTAGTGCATGGGCGATTTGTTCGGCACATACACCGCCTAACGCCTGACGTTTAGCCAGTGTTGATTCCAACGACAGGATTGGATACACATCATCAGCAATTACCGTGTTGAACTGTTGAAATTCAGCAACAGTGAGATTTTCCAGTGGTTTTTGCTGGGTAATCGCGTACACAACCGCTTCGCCGACAATATGATGTGCTTCGCGGAATGGAATACCCTTTGCAACCAAATAATCAGCCAATTCAGTCGCGTTAGAATAACCGCCCATTGCCGCTGCTTTGGTGACCGGTTCGTTAACTTTCAGATCTTCCAGCACCAGCTGCGCCATATCTAAGCAGTCATGCCAGGTATCCAGCGCATCAAACAAGCCTTCTTTATCTTCCTGCATGTCTTTATTGTAAGCCAGCGGCAACGCCTTCAGTGTCATCAGCATGCCGTTCAGGGCTCCCGCCACACGCCCAGTTTTGCCACGGATCAGCTCTAATGCATCTGGGTTTTTCTTCTGTGGCATCAGTGATGAGCCAGAAGTGACTTTATCGGATAACTCGACAAAGCCAGCCTCGCCAGAGGCATAGAAAATCAGATCTTCAGCAAAGCGTGACAGGTGAATCATGGACAGCGCCGCAGTGCTCATCAGTTCAATGGCATGGTCACGATCAGAGACGGAATCTAAGCTATTGCGGGTGGCACGTTCAAAACCAAGATCCAGCGCTAACGCTTGGCGGTTAATCGGATAAGCTGTACCCGCTAGTGCACCTGAACCTAGCGGGCTAGTGTTCAGACGTTTCAGTGCATCCTGCAGGCGGGAGTAGTCGCGATCCAGCATTTCCACATAGGCTAATGCCCAGTGAGAAAATGTCACTGGTTGCGCACGTTGCAGATGGGTGTAACCCGGTAATACGGTGGTTTGATACTGACGTGCTGTTGCCACTAATTTACTTTGCAAACCGTGGATACTTTCCAACAACAAGTTGCCCTGCTGTTTACACCACAATTTCAGATCGGTTGCGACCTGATCGTTACGGCTACGGCCAGTGTGCAATTTCTTACCCAGATCACCGACGCGCTCAATCAGTTTGCCTTCCACCCAGGAATGAATATCTTCGGCATCAGAACGCAGAATTTGTTCAGGATCCGCTTCAACTTCTGCTTTCAAGGTCAGTAGCGCTGCTTCCAGTTTTACTTGTTCATCTGCAGTTAGAATGCCCACGCTAACCAGCGCTTTTGACCAACCGATGGAACCGACAATATCCTGCTCTGCCAGACGATAATCGAAGCGCAGTGAGTCGTTGAATTGTTTGAATCGAGTATCAGCGGCCTGGCTGAAACGTCCACCCCATAAAGCCATGTCAGGTTCCTTTCTAAATTCTTCACTGTCGCCAGTGTACATCTGTTACTGAGCAAGAAAAAGGAGCCTCGACGGCTCCTTTAGATTCGAGAAATTTACGCTTGATTGATCAAGGTATACAAGATGGCATTCTGGATATGCATGCGATTTTCCGCCTCATCCATGATCAGCGACGATGGGCCATCCATCACCTCGGAGGTAATTTCCAGTTCCCGGTGTGCCGGCTGGCAATGCAACACATGACGGATACCGGTGTTATCCAGCAACGCCTGATTGATCTGGTATGGCATGTATTTGTCAATGACCGCTTCCATTGGCGTGTTATCACCCATCGAAACCCAGGTATCGGTATAAGCGACATCAAAACCGCGAATGTCACTACAGTTATCCGTTACCGCCAGTTTAGCGCCGGATTTACGTGCCAATTCGGCCGCCAAATTGAAGATCTGCGCATCCGGACCTGAGCCCTTCGGTGAAACTACGGTCACATCAGTCCCCAAAATTGCACCGGTGATCAGCAGTGAATGCGCGACGTTGTTGCCTTCCCCCAGATAAGCCAGTTTTACCTTGCTCAGATCGGTGTAGTTTTCGGCAATAGTCATAAAATCGGCCAGCGCCTGGCATGGATGATATAGGTTACACAGCGAATTCACGACCGGCACGCTGCCATGTTCGCGCAAACCTTGCAGTGTTTTGTGGTCAAATACACGCGCCACAATACCATCACACCAGCGGGACAGATTAGCGGCAAAATCTTTCACCGACTCACGCTGCCCCATGGCGCCATTCTGTTGATCCAGATAAACGGCATGACCGCCGAGACGATTGATACCTATGTCAAAGGTCACACGAGTACGCAGCGACTGTTTTTCAAACAGTGTGACGATATTTTTGCCTGCTAAGCCGGTACGATAGTCTGCAGGCTTGGCTTTCATATCCCGACCTAAGGCGATCAGGGTTTCTAACTCTTCTTTATTAAATTCCGTGGTATCTAACAGATGACGCATCACTGCGCTCCTTAATAATCCATTTATTAAGCTTGAATACGAGTACCCGTTGCTTCGCCATTGGCCAGTTTCAGTAACAAATCAGGATCACGCCAGCTGGCAACGACAATCGGTTTTTGAATGGCAGCAGAAACTTGCAGTGCCGCTTTAACTTTGACTGCCATACCATCTGTGATCACACCGTCGGCAACCAGTTGTTCTGTTTTTACTGTGTTCAATTCAGGGATCAGTTGTTTATTCGCATCCAGAATGCCGACGACATCAGACAGCATGATCAGATCAGCATCCAGCAACTCGGCCAGCGCAATCGCCGCTTGATCGGCATTGACGTTCATCAGCTCACCTTGCGCGGTAATGCCAATCGAGCTAATCACGGGCAGGAAATTTTGCGCCAGTAATACTTGCAACAATGCTGGATTTTTTGGTTTGCAATCACCAACATTGCCCAATTCCGGATCAAGCTGGGTAACGTCGCACAGACCACCATCGGCCAGACTTAAACCCACCGGGTTCAAGCCTTGAGCAATAGCTTCCGCCATCATTTGTTTGTTGGCAGTACCCGCTAATGCACCAACAACATAGGGAATTTGATCTGCCGGTGTAACACGTAGACCATTTTTCTTGGTGCTGGTTTTACCCAGAGCTTTCAGTAGATCGTCAACCAGACAACCACCACCATGCACTAAAACTAATGGGCGCGGGAATTGTTGCAAAAAGCGTTGAATGCCACCGATAAAGGACGTCAATGCGCCTTCAGTTTCTAACAGCGCACCACCCAGTTTGATGATCAATGGAACTTGTTGTGTCATTTATCTTGAATCCTTACTTACATCAAACCAGTGGTTGGCGCAAAACCAAACCGCAGATTAATACATTGCAGCGCCTGTGATGAGGCACCTTTCAACAAGTTATCGATCGCGGAACCAACAATCAGCATTCCATCCTGCATTTGCCAATGCAGATCACAGAATGGCGTGCCAGCCACACTGCGGATTGACGGCCATTGTTTGCTTAAGCGGACAATTGGGCTATCGGCGTAAGCTTGGGCATACGCGGCATTCACTTGTTCTTCCGTCACACCATCAGCCAGCTGGACATAAATGGTCGCCAGAATACCGCGAACAAAATTACCCAGATGCGGTTGGAAAATCACTTTTCCACCCAGGTGATAACTGATCTCTGGCTGATGACGGTGATTAAACACACCATAAGGGTTCAAGCTTACTTCGCAAAAGCTCGTACCAATCGCCGCTTTACGACCGGCACCAGAAACGCCTGATACCGCATTAATAATTGGTGTGGTCTCTGCTTTGATCAGGCCCGCTTCCATCAGCGGTTTTAGCGCCAGCAATGAAGCGGTTGGATAACAGCCCGCGACCGCAACCAAATCCGTCTGCTTGATTTGCTCGGCATTCCACTCTGCTAAACCATAAACGGCTTTCGACAGCCATTCTGGTTGATCGTGGGTGAAACCATAATATTTGTCGTAGAAACCATCTTGCTGCACACGGAATGCACCAGACAGGTCAAATACTGGAATACCTGCAGCCAAGAAAACAGGTGCCAGATTCATACTGACTTCATGCGCAGTCGCTAAACAAACCAGATCAGTACCGGTTTTAGCTTCTTGCATACCCGCATCATCTAACGGCTTAACTGGCAGATCGACCAGACCTAAGCATTGTGGATGCAAAGCAGAAAAAGGTTTGTTGGCATCCTGACTACCTGCAGACACATAGAGCCCTTTCAGGTTAAGCTCAGGGTGTTTGTGCACTAATAAAGCAAGCTCTGCACCGGCATAGCCACTGGCACCAATAATTACGACATTAAGCATAGTGCTTTCCATTTATCTCAATTCAGATTAATTCGTAGCGAAGTGAAATGCGGACTTCTGCGGCACATAGTGTGGCAGATTCAAACAGAAATATATCGTCGATCGAAGAAAAATTGCTGAATGAACATATTGGTTGCCTTGTGACTGAAGCCGATATAATGCGGCCCTTAGAAGTTAATATTTATGCATTTCGATTGCATTTCTATTATTTACCAAATTAAACTGTGCCGCGCAAGGAGGAAACATGAGTAATCTCGATTTTTTTCAGATGTACCGCGATATTATCGCGCAGCCGTCGATCAGCAGCACAGATCCTGCCTGGGATCAGAGTAATAAAGGTGTAATCGAACTGCTGGCATCGTGGTTTGAACAATTTGGTATGCAGATCGACATCACGCCTGTGCCAGGCACAGCAGGAAAACTGAATCTGATCGCGACCATTGGTAGTGGTGACGGTGGACTGCTCCTTGCCGGTCACACTGATACCGTACCTTTTGATGCCGGACGTTGGCAGAAAGACCCTTTCCAGCTAACGCAAGAAGGTGATCGTATTTATGGTCTCGGCACCATCGATATGAAAGGCTTTTTTGTCTTTATTGCCGAAGCATTAAAAGATATCGATTTAACGCAGCTGAAAAAACCACTACGTATTCTGGCGACCGCTGACGAAGAAACCAGCATGGCTGGCGCAAAAGCGATTGCCGATGCCCACCCAATCCGCCCAGATTATGCGGTAATTGGCGAACCAACAGGGTTAGTGCCGGTATTTATGCATAAAGGTCACATGTCTGAAGCGATCAGAGTGACTGGCAAAAGCGGGCATTCATCGAACCCGGCAAATGGCGTCAATGCCATCGAGATCATGCATAAAGTGCTAAGCAAAGTGCTGGTGATGCAGCAGGAATTAAAGCAGAAATATAACAATGCGCATTTTGATGTGCCCTACCCGACGTTAAATCTGGGCAGTATTCATGGCGGCGACAGCGCTAACCGTATTTGTGGTGGCTGCGAACTGTGCATCGATTTGCGCCCCATTCCTGGTGTCATGCCAGAAGATTTAATTGCCGAGTTAAAACGCCATTTAGCACCGATAGAAGCAGAATATCCGGGCGCCATCAGTCTTGAACATCTGCATGAACCCGTGCCGCCATATGGCTGTGATGAAAATTCATTACTGGTTAAAGAAGCCGAAGTGCTGAGTGGCCATCCGGCAGAGGTTGTGAATTACTGTACTGAAGCACCGTTTATTCAACAACTCGGCTGCGAAACCATCGTGATGGGGCCCGGCTACATTACTCAGGCACACCAGCCAGATGAATACCTTGATCTATCCTTTGTTAAACCAACAACGGAATTGATCCGCCATTTGGTGCAGCGTTTCTGTTTATAACCAAAACAGTGCACTTTTTTGCATTTTTAAGGCGTTCACTCGTTGATCTGCCAACAAGATTACTGATAATTGGAACTGCTCGCGGGGTACTTGCTGTATGCCCCGCTATTATTGTAAGGACGACATAATGAATGATATGTACGCGGCATTGCGCGGTAATGTTGGCATGCTTGGCCAACTGCTGGGCAAGACCATCAAGGAACATCTTGGCGAGGAATTTCTCGACAAGATCGAGAATATTCGTCAGCTGGCTAAATCTTCCCGTCAGGGTAACGAAGAAGACAGACAAAAACTGATATCTACGTTACAAAACTTGAGCGATGACGAACTATTGCCTGTCGCGCGCGCATTCAGCCAATTTCTTAATCTGGCCAACGTAGCTGAACAGTTTCACTCCATGTCACGTCAGGGTGAATTGCATACTACGCCAGACCCACTGGACAAACTGTTCGATAAACTGAAAAACGCCAACCTGTCTGAACAGGAAATCATTGATACCGTTTGTGAGCTGGACATCGAACTGGTTCTGACCGCGCATCCAACCGAAGTGACACGCCGCACGTTGATTCATAAACACGTGCAACTGAACGAATGTTTGGAAGAGTTGGAACTGCAGGATCTGACGCCTCGCGAATGCAAATTTATCCAACACCGTATTGAACAGCTGGTCAATCAGTCGTGGCACACCAACGAAATCCGTCAGCAACGCCCAACGCCGGTTGATGAGGCGAAATGGGGTTTTGCCGTTATTGAAAACAACTTGTGGCCAGCTATCCCGTTATTTTTACGTAAACTGGATGACCGTTTACAAGAAAATTTTGGTATTCGCCTACCGCTACATGCCCATCCGATCCGCATTGCTTCCTGGATGGGTGGTGACCGTGACGGCAACCCGTTTGTTACTTCCAAGGTGACACAGGAAGTTTTATTGCTGTCGCGTTGGGTGGCCATCAATCTGTTCCTGACCGATATTCAGGAGCTGGTTTCTGAACTCTCGATGACGGACTGTAATGACGAATTACGTCAGCGTGTCGGTGAATGTGGTGAACCATATCGTGAGATGTTACGCGGTGTACGTGATGCATTGCGTGAAACACAGCAAGCAGTTACCGCGAAGTTACAGGGCCAATACACTGAAAACCGCGATCTGATCACCCGTACCGAGCAACTGCGTGAACCACTGGAACTCTGCTACCGTTCCCTACAAACATGTGGGATGAGTATCATTGCTGATGGTATGCTGCTGGATGTCATGCGTAAACTGGCCTGTTTTGGTATCAACCTGCTGAAACTGGATATCCGTCAGGATGGTGAACGCCACGGCCAAGTTTGCTCTGAACTGACCCAATATCTGGGGCTGGGCGATTACGCGCAATGGAACGAAAGCGAAAAACAAGAATTCCTGCTAAGAGAACTGGAATCGCGTCGTCCTTTGCTACCAGCCAACTGGCAACCAAGTGCTGAATCACAAGAAGTTATCGATACTTGTCGTGTTATTGCGCAGACCGACCCCGATGCTTTCGGGATCTATATCATCTCGATGGCACGTCAGCCATCCGATGTATTAGCCGTACAACTGCTGCTAAAAGAAGTCGGCTGCAAGTTCCAGATGCCAATTGCACCACTGTTCGAAACACAAAACGATCTACAAAATGCTGCAGCGGTATTAAATCGTCTATTATCCGTAGAATGGTATCGTAACTATATCCGTGGCCAGCAATACGTCATGATCGGTTACTCCGACTCGGCGAAGGACGCCGGTATGATGTCCGCCGGCTGGGCACAATATCGTGCCATGGAAGAGCTGGTTGCCATCGCTGAACGTGAAGATCTGAAACTGACCCTGTTCCACGGGCGTGGTGGTACTATCGGCCGTGGCGGTGGACCAGCGCATCAGGCAATTCTGTCGCAGCCACCGGGATCATTAAAGGGTGGTTTCCGTGTCACCGAACAAGGTGAAATGATCCGCTTTAAGTTTGGTTTACCCGAAGTGGCGATCCATAACTTCAAGCTTTACACCAGCGCCGTATTGGAAGCTAACCTGCTACCACCACCGAAGCCTAAAGCAGAGTGGTACGACGTGATGGATAAACTATCAGAAATTTCCTGCCAGCATTATCGCAGTGTGGTGCGTGATGAGCCGGATTTTGTCCCTTATTTCCGCGCTGCAACACCGGAAATGGAATTAGGCAAATTACCACTGGGTTCCCGTCCATCAAAACGTAAACCAAATGGTGGTGTGGAATCACTGCGCGCAATTCCATGGATCTTCGCTTGGACACAAAACCGCCTGATGCTGCCGTCTTGGTTAGGTGCGCATGTTGCACTGCAAGCTGTGATTGATGATGGTAAAGAAGGTGTATTGAAAGAAATGGATCAACAGTGGCCATTCTTCCGCACCCGACTCGAAATGTTAGAAATGGTGTTCTTGAAAGCTGATCTTTGGTTAGCCGAGTATTATGACTTGCGTCTTGCGCCAGAAAATCTCTGGCCATTGGGTAAGCGTTTACGTCAGGAACTGCAAGATTCTATCAATGTGATTCTGCAACTGCGCCCTAAACGCGGTGAACTGCTGGATGAACAGCCATGGATCAAAGAGTCAATCAAATTGCGTAATCCGTACACCGATCCATTGAACGTGCTTCAGGTAGAATTGCTGCATCGTTCCCGCGCTAATCCTGATGAAGTACATCCGCAGGTTGACCAAGCTCTCATGGTCACCATTGCCGGTATTGCTGCCGGTATGCGAAATACAGGCTAGCAAACAATACAAAGGCCGGGACTTCCCGGCCTTAATTAGATGGTCCGCCTCCGTTCTCAGCGACTAAGCTGAGAATGAGTTAGGTAACGGAGGTGAACCATCATGTCTATTCAAGTCATTGGTATCGATTTAGGCAAATCTAATTTCCATTTAGTTGCACACGATCGCAAAGGCAACACCCTTTTTCGAAAAAAACTTTCCCGCAAACAGTTGATCCAATTTATCTATGACACCCCGCTCACCACCATCGCCTTTGAAGCCTGCGGAGGTGCTCATTGGTTGGGACGATTGAGTCTTAAGCTCGGTCATTCAGTGAAACTGCTTCCCCCTCAATATGTACGGCCTTATGTCAAAGGCAATAAAAATGATTTCATTGATGCTGATGCCATTGCTGAAGCATCGCAACGGCCGTCCATGCGATTTGTTGAAGTCAAATCAGAGGATGCGCAACTCATCACCGCTGTTTATCGTGTTCGGCAGGGATATATCAAAGACCGAACTGCATGCATGTGCAGGATTAGTGCTTTATTACTCGAGTTTGGTGTCAGTCTGCCGCAGGGACATGGGACGATGAAACAGTTATTCACCTGGCTGACAGCGAATGCACCCGAACTGCCGTCAGCATTAAACATCGAATTAACGGCATTGCATGAGTATTACAAATATCTGAATGAACAAATCAAAGTGCAGGATGACAAACTTACGCGCCATGTTGCGCAGAGCGATGAAGGGCAATTATTGCATGAGATCCCTGGAGTTGGTGTACTGACGGCCAGTCAATGTATGGCGGAATTAGGGAGTGTGAAACAATTTAAGAATGGACGCAATCTGGCCGCATGGCTGGGGCTGGTTCCCCATCAGCATTCGACGGGAGGAAAACCGCGTTTACTCGGAATAAGCAAACGAGGGAATAAACATCTGAGAACGCTGTTCATTCATGGAGCGAGGGCGATTTTAGCTAGGCCGGAAAAGACGGGGTCGATATTTGGGGACTGGTTAGTGCAACTACGAGCCAGTAAGCCGTTCAATGTAGTGTGTGTGGCGTTAGCGAATAAACTGGCCCGGATAGTCTGGGCGGTATTGAGGTACAAAGAAGCGTTTAATGCAGAGAAACTGCAATCCGAGTTTGCATGAGCAAAGAGAAGATGACGAAAACGGTAGAACCACCGGAATAGAACCTGACAATAAAAACAGCAGAAAATGCTTTGGGCTTTTTTGAGGATATTCCGGCGCGGAACTCATCGTGGAGCGGGAAGCGAGAGCCTCCCAACAGAGACTCCGAATACATTAGCGCAGACCAATCCCGTCATTGAAGTTTGTTCTTGCAATAACGGGGCGGACCATACATTTTATTTCATGATCAATTAACAAGGAGATTGAAATGACACCCGCTATTCGTTTCTTAAAACATATTGGTGCCGAATTTAAAGTACATACCTATGAATGCAATGTCAGTGATGATTTTGGCAAACATTGCGCTCATCAACTCGGTATGGAAGAAGCTAAAGTATTTAAAACGCTCTTATTGCAGCATGAAAAACAAACAATCACCGCAATCATCCCAGTTAACATGCGTTTAAATCTGAAAGCCTCGGCAAAAGCGGTACATTTGAAACAAGTAGCTATGATGTTACCAGCAGATGCTGAGCGTTTAACCGGCTATAAAGTCGGTGGCATTAGCCCCTTCGCACAGAAAAAAGCATCAAAAACATTACTGGATGAGAGTGCACTAACACAGACTTCTATTTTGGTGAGTGGTGGCAAGCGCGGTGTTTCCGTCGAAATTGCACCGCAAGATATACTTACCCTGCTTGATGCTGCTGTAGCAAATATCAGTGAATAGCCTCTTTTGAGGCTTTATTTGAGATCAGACTATATTATCGTAAATATATTCTTTTGATGAATGACCAAACTACAGCTAAGCTCAATTGAGCAGGCAAGAAAGAGATATTCCATAACATAATAATGAATGTCCGCTAAATGCATAGTACGTCATATAAGAACTTGGTTTACGACGACAACTATGATTCCGAACTCTCAAATAGTAGCAATGACAACATCAGTGTATTTGCTATACCGGATAGGAGCTAGAAGAGTATGGATTCAAATTTAACCGAAATTAAAAATGCCCACCTTTTCATGGAATATCTGATGTGTATCGGTGCCAAATCACCCCATTCACGGCGTGATGATTGGGAATTAGTGGATATTGATAAAAAGAGAGTCTTGGCCCGAATTAAAAAAGACACCAACGGTGACACAAAATTCTTTATTTGTGCTGCATTGCTCGGGCGTAAATGATGTTTTAATGTGGATTTACTGAATTTCAGATAACAAAAAACCCCGCATTGCGGGGTTCTTGCTTTTTCTTCAATTTAGGAGCCTGGCAGTGTCCTACTCTCACATGGCGAATGCCACACTACCATCGGCGCTACAACGTTTCACTTCTGTGTTCGGCATGGGTACAGGTGGTTCCATCGCGCTATTGCCGCCAGGCATATTCGGTTAAATCAGAAAGCTGACTCTAAATTCGTTTCTTTATCTAGTTCGTTCAATCAATCAAACAAGCTCTTAGCTTAAAACCACTTGGGTGTTGTATGGTTAAGCCTCTCGGGTCATTAGTATGGGTTAGCTCAATGTATCACTACACTTACACACCCCACCTATCAACGTCGTAGTCTTCAACGGCCCTTCAGAGGACTTATAGTCCTAGGGATGACTCATCTCGTGGCAAGTTTCCCGCTTAGATGCTTTCAGCGGTTATCTTTTCCGAACTTAGCTACCGGGCAGTGCCATTGGCATGACAACCCGAACACCAGCGGTTCGTTCACTCCGGTCCTCTCGTACTAGGAGCAACCCCACTCAATCATCCAACGCCCACGGCAGATAGGGACCGAACTGTCTCACGACGTTCTGAACCCAGCTCGCGTACCACTTTAAATGGCGAACAGCCATACCCTTGGGACCAACTTCAGCCCCAGG
>NZ_OY829944.1:0-240000 GCF_963556105.2 uncultured Tolumonas sp. | reverse complement strand
CCACCACGTTATTCATTTTGTGTATTGGCCACTGCCGTGCTGGCAATCATCGGTTATTTTCTTTCTCCTCTGATTGGTCTGGGCATTGTCATTGGCGGTTTAGTTTCCCCTCTTTTTGTTCTTTGTCATTCAGCAACACAGCAAAACACATCCTCTCTTCCTTCTGCCAAACCCGCTGCACCGATTAAGTCTTCAGCAGCAAAAGTAACATCCCCTGTCCGGGACATGGAGCAGAACGACGATACCGAGGTAATCACTCGCGCAGATTATGCCGGTGAAGTGAAAACAATTTATGTCGGTAACTTGCCATACCGAGCAAACGAAGCCGCGATCCGTAGCTTATTTGCCGAACATGGTTTGGTATTGTCGGTTCGTCTGGTGAAAGATCGTGATACCGGTAAACGTCGGGGCTACGGTTTTGTGGAGATGCCAGCTGCGGCAGCTGATTCTGCCATTGCAGCATTGAATGAGACCGAATATCTGCAGCGTACCTTGAAAGTACGTGAAGCAAATGAAAAGAAAGAGCTGAAGCCGGAAGATGAAAGCTCGAATTCAGCTGAACTTTAATTCATAAGTTCGAATAGTTGTAATGAATGGAAGCCGTATTCAATGAGAATGCGGCTTTTTTTATGCGCATCCTGATCCAGTAACGTGCAATAGGCCTGACCATTGATAGTGTCAGTGATAGTAGTTGCCATATGCGGTAATAATGTAGCAACCCGTTTGGCAATGGCAGCGCCGGAATCGACCAGTTGAACACCCGGCATGATGCGGTAGATTTCTTCTTTCAACAGCGGGAAATGAGTACAACCCAACACCAATGTATCCGGTGGTAATGAATGGTCGGTTAATGGTTGTAGGGCATGACGGATAGCCAACTCATCAACTGCATACCCCGCCATCTTACGTTCAGCCTGGATCACCAGTTCGGTAACACCCAATTTTAATACCTGACAATGCGCAGCAAATTGGGCAATCAGTTGTGAGGTATACGGACGTTGTACTGTCGCAGGGGTCGCCAATAGACCAATACACCGATTTTGTGTCAGCATGGCGGCGGGTTTGATGGCAGGCACCACACCCACAACGGGGATAGATAACGCCGCTCTGAGGGCAGGTAAGGTGATCGTACTGGCAGTATTACAAGCGATGACGACCAGATCGATCTGGCGTTCATGCACCAATTGTGTGATCAGCGAACAACAACGCTCAACAATAATATGTTCTGGTTGTTCACCATAAGGAAAGAAGGCGTTATCAAACAGATAATCATAGCGATGTTCGGGCAGACGACGGCGGACTTCCTGATAAATAGAGAGCCCACCCATACCTGAATCAAAAAGCAGGATGTTCACGTTGATTCTCACCTTTTATAACGACGCGCGGAATGATACTCCCTTCCTGCGCGGTCGTCATCGATCAACACGGACTAACAATTGTAGTTGTAACTGGTTATGACGGGCGGTGCTTGTTTCAGTAATTGAGCTTGCTCAGTCAAGAGTTGGAACTGACGCAGCCAGTAGTCATCGGCATTGAACCAAGGAAAAGCCTGAGGAAACGCAGGATCTTGCCAACGCTGATGCAGCCAGACCAGATAATTAAGCATGCGCAATGTGCGCAAGGGTTCAATATAACTCAGCTGGCGTTCATCAAACTCACAGAACGTTTCATAACCATCAAGAATGGTATAGATCTGTTGGCGTTGTTCTGAGGCATCACCGGACAGTAACATCCAAATATCTTGAATGGCTGGCCCCATGACGCAATCATCCAGATCCAATAATGCGGGTGCATCACGCCACAGGATATTACCTGCGTGACAATCGCCATGTATTGCTAACTGCGGCACGGTAAACAGAACATGTTCCTGTAATTGCTGCTGTAACTGTGCAAGTAATGCGGGCCATGGTTGTTGTGTTTTGCCCCACGGCTGATGTTGCAGTAAATAATCCACCGGACGTGTCAGACGGTTATTCACATTAAAAGCCGGACGATGCGCGAGCGTATAGTCGGCGACACAACTGTGCCAGCGCCCTAACGCCTGCCCAACGGCCTCCAACTGCATCATATTATCGAGTTCGACGGCACGACCGGCACGGTATGGCCAGATCGCATAGTAAAAACCATCTATATATAGCAGCGATTCGCCTTGCCAAACTAAGGGGGCCAGTACGGGAACATCATGCTCAACTAAAAAATGAGTTAGTTGATGCTCTTCTTTTATTTGTGCTTGGTTCCAGCGTTCCGGGCGATAGAATTTGATGACATAACGTTGGCGATCTTCTGCTTGAAACAGATAGACACGGTTTTCATAGCTGTTGAGGGGCGTTAAGCCAGATTCGGGATATAACCCTTGTGCCGCCAGAGCCGACAGGATCAGCTCTGGGGTAAGCGATTGAAACTGAAATGAAGATTGCATGTAAACCTTATTTAATGATGCCTCGGGCACGCAGGATCGCTTCTTTAAAATCAGGAACGGCATCTTTGGCGAGACCTGGGATCATTTCCGTTTCGCCACGGCTGCGCATTTTCAGCTGATAGATCAGGGTGTCGTCGCTGATGGTTTCCAGTGCATCAGGAAAACCGGCTTCATTAGCCACTTTTTGTAAAAATTGCAGCAAAGTCAGATCTTGATCTTGCAGCCATTCCGCTTGTAATAGTTCCAGCAGCTCTTCGATACGGTGACATTGCATGGTGTTCTCCTGATGCAGTAAATAGTATTTACGAGTTATGTTTGTAGCTTACCAACAACTCACGGTCTGGTATAGCTGCCGGCTACAGCGACGCTGACAGGCCAAACCACGTGACCACCAAGCAAACAGCCATCGCAAACCACGATCATAACGACCAGTTAAACGACAGCCCAGAATGACGTTCCGCACCGCACGACGAGTAATTTTGACGTTATGACCGGTAAGATAGGCATCAGAATGCTGGATTTTCTGCAGTGTTAATACGGCCATACCGATAGCCCACAAACAAAACTGCCGCAGCCCCTGCTCTTCTGCCGGTATAGCCAGTGTGTATTCCAGTGCATCGCGCAGATGGCCGTGGGCAATAGCGACTAATTCTTGCCGACTAGCGATCAAGGTTGGGTTACCGCTCGGGGGCCAGACGATGCCTTGTTGACTGACCAATGTTTGTGGCCACCAGCACACACCGCGTTTTGCATCATCCCAGACATCTTTCAGAATATTTGTCAGCTGCAAACCTAAGCCAAATGACACAGAGAGCGCCGCCAGCTCTTCGCGCTGAGCATTCAATGACGGGCGATAAGCAATAAACAACGCCGTCAGCATTTCACCCACCACACCAGCTACCGCATAACAGTAGTGATCTAAGGCAGTTTGATCATCTAACCCATGCGGGGAAGCCAGTGTCTGATAGCGGGTCATGCCGTGACTCATGATCGCCACACCGCGTAATAAGATCTGCTGCACTTCCGCGGGGAATTGTTGGTAGTGCGCGATAACGCTGACGGTTTGTGCAATCAGCTCTTGTTCTGCAACGGATGTACCCGACGATAAATGTGGCGACAGCTGCTGAGGCAAGCATTCCGCAGGTTGTTTACCTGACAGCACATCGAGAAATAGCTGAATAAAATTGGTTTTCTCTTCACAAGAGAGCGTTGGCTCATCTTCAATGGTATCGGCGATCCGGCATAACAGATAGGCATTACCCACCCAATCGGCCAATGGCGCTGGTAGCTGAGGAATCGTCAGCGCAAAGGTGCGGGATACTTTAGCCAATAATTCGGCTTGTAGCGGTTCAGTCATGGGATCGTTTCAGGAATTTGGCCAGCAGATCAAAGTTTATCATCGATCCGTGTTGTCCGCAGCAAGCCAAATCCGTGAACTGTTCGTATAATCAACTCAGTTTTATTGACCGGTAACCCTGATGAAATACCGTGACTTACGTGATTTTATACGTCTGCTGGAAGAACGCGGCCAACTCAAACGCATCTCGCAGAAAATCGATCCCTATCTGGAAATGACCGAAATAGCTGACCGCACCTTACGTGCGCAAGGTCCGGCCTTGCTGTTTGAAAACCCGAAAGGTTCACGCCACCCCGTATTAGCCAACCTGTTCGGTACACCACAACGGGTGGCGTGGGGCATGGGGCAAGACGATATCAGCGCACTGCGTGATGTCGGTGAATGGATGGCAATGCTGAAAGAGCCGGAACCTCCGAAAGGCTTACGTGATCTGTTTGATAAGCTGCCATTGTTTAAGCAAATTCTGAACATGCCGGTTAAACGGCTGAACAAAGCACCGTGTCAGGAGATAGTTCTGACCGGTGATGACGTCGATTTATACCAGCTCCCCATACAGCACTGCTGGCCGGGTGATGTTGCTCCGTTAGTCACCTGGGGGCTGACCATTACCCGCGGCCCTTACAAGAAACGCCAGAACCTTGGCATTTATCGCCAACAGCTGCTCGCGAAAAACAAATTGGTGATGCGTTGGCTGGATCACCGTGGTGGCGCGATTGATTTTCGGGAATGGCAGGAAGCCCATCCGGGCGAGCCCTACCCGGTTGCCGTGGCCATTGGCGCAGATCCGGCCACCATTTTAGGTGCAGTAACACCCGTTCCAGACACATTGTCGGAATATGCCTTTGCCGGTTTACTGCGTCAAAGCCGCACCGAGGTGGTCAAAGCGCTGAGCTGTGATCTGGATGTGCCAGCCAGCGCGGAAATTGTGCTGGAAGGTTATCTGATGCCCGGTGAAATGGCACCAGAAGGGCCGTATGGCGATCACACCGGTTACTACAATGAAGTCGATGAATTTCCGGTCTTTACCATTACCCACATGACCATGCGCAAAGACGCCATTTATCACAGCACCTATACCGGACGCCCGCCGGATGAGCCTGCGATGCTGGGGGTGGCACTCAATGAAGTGTTTGTGCCGCTGTTGCGCAAGCAATTTCCGGAAATCGTTGATTTTTATCTGCCACCGGAAGGCTGTTCGTACCGCATGGCCGTAGTCACTATTAAGAAGCGGTACCCCGGCCACGCCAAACGCGTGATGATGGGAGTATGGAGTTTCCTGCGTCAGTTTATGTATACCAAGTTTGTGATTGTTTGTGACGATGATGTTAACGCGCGTGACTGGAATGACGTAATATGGGCCATAACTACGCGCATGGATCCAGCCAGAGATACTACGCTTATAGAAAATACGCCGATTGATTATCTGGACTTCGCGTCACCGGTAGCCGGTTTAGGTTCTAAAATGGGTCTGGATGCCACCAACAAATGGCCGGGCGAAACACAGCGTGAATGGGGAACCCCTATTCATATGGACGAAGCGGTGAAACACCGTGTTGATGCACTTTGGGATTCGCTGGGTATTTTAGATTAGCACCACACCCCAGCCACTCTGAACGAACATTATTACGAGGAATGTTATGGCACGCACTGTCTGTCATCTGGAAACTCTGCATGAGTGTGCGGAACACATCTGGCATGTTCGCTTGATCCCTGAGCAACAAATTGCTTATAAACCAGGGCAATATCTGCAAGTGATCATGGGTGAAAAAGATCACCGCTCCTTCTCAATTGCCAGTTCACCGAGCCGTGGCAATGTGCTGGAACTGCAGATCGGCGCCACACCTGGTAACAAATATCCAGGACAGGTGCTGGAAGCATTACGTACCGATGGCAAAATCGAAGTAGAAATGCCGCTGGGCAATGCATATCTGCGCGAACACAGTGAACGCCCGATACTATTGATTGCTGGCGGCACAGGTTACAGCTATGCCCGCTCAATTTTGCAATATCTGGTTGATAACAAAATGCCGCGCCGCACCTATTTATACTGGGGCGTCCGTAACGCCGACCAGCTGTATGAAGGCGAAGAGGTGTTGAACTGGGCCAGTGAATTTAAAGATCTGACGTTTGTGCCGGTGGTGCAATTCCCGGATGATGACTGGTTGGGTCGTTCAGGTTTAGTGCATGAAGTCGTGCTGAGCGATTTCCACTCATTTGATCAATTTGATATTTATGTGGCGGGTCGTTTTGAAATGGCGGCGGTAGTGCGAGATGCTTTACGTCATCGCGGTATCAAAGAAGAACATCTGTTTGGCGATGCATTTCATTTGATCTAATCGGCGAATGCGGGTTTCAATGCTGAAACCCGCTTATCGCAACTTAATCGCGCTCTGCCAACTGTTTTTCCAGCTGTTGCAGTTTTTCTTCCAGTGCCTGTAATTTTTCGCGTGTGCGCAACAACACTTTAGTCTGCACATCAAACTCTTCGCGACTGACCAGATCCAGTTTCATCAACTGCGCCTGCAGCACCTGCTTCACTTTTTTATCCACTTCTTCGCCTACGCTCTTCAGCCCTGGCGGTAACGCGGCCTGAATAGAGCGCGCCATCTCTTCAATTTTGTTCGGATTGATCATGCTGTTCTCCTCTGCATGCGGCGATTCTGCCGCAGGATGTGCCAACTTGCCAGCTACAGATCGGCATGTTCTCGGATACATTCCAAAAAGGCTTCGCCAAAACGTTCTAATTTGCGATAACCCACGCCGTTGATGGTGAGTAAATCCGCCTCGGTGACCGGTTTAAATTGCGCCAGCTCCAACAAAGTCGCGTCATTAAAGACCACATACGGTGGAATACCCTCTTCTTCCGCCAGCTGTTTCCGCAATTTGCGTAACTCTCGGAATAAGGCCGCATCTTCACCCTGCGCCAATTCCAGCTCACGGCGACGAAGTTTTTTCGCCGATAACAATTCGGTGCGTGGTACCGCCAGCTCCAGCGGTTGATCACCACGTAACACCGGGCGTGCCGCTTCCGTCAGTTGTAACACCAGATGACGGGTGATGTTTTGCACCAACAAGCCTTTGTGAATTAACTGACGTAACACCGATAACCAATATTCGTGCGACTGATCTTTGCCAATGCCATACGTCGTAAGTTTGTCATGACCCAACTCGCGGATCCGCTGGCTTTGCGCACCGCGTAATACCTCAATCACATGACCCATGCCATAACGCTGCCCGACCCGATAGACACAAGACAGTGCTTTGCGTGCATCGTCGGTACCATCATAGGTTTTCGGTGGATCGAGACAAATATCGCAGTTACCACACGGCTCGGCGTGATATTCGCCGAAGTAATTGAGTAACACCTGACGGCGGCAGGTTTGCGCTTCCGCGAACGCCGACATCAGATTCAGTTTGAAGATCTCAACCTGTCGTTGCTCGGCATTTTCGTTGTTTTCCAGCAAGCCCCTGACCCGTTCAATATCCGCCGGATCAAACAACAATAACGCTTCTGCCGGTAAACCATCACGACCCGCGCGACCGGTTTCCTGATAATAGGCTTCAATGTTTTTCGGAATATCATAGTGCACCACAAACCGTACGTTAGGTTTATCGATGCCCATGCCGAATGCCACGGTCGCCACTACGATATCGAGATCGTCGCGGATAAACGCGTCCTGCACGCGGGCCCGCTCATCCGCTGGTAAACCCGCGTGATAACAGGCCGCCCGGTAATTGCGGACTTTCAGCAGATCGGCGACTTCTTCCGTGCGTTTACGGCTGGTGCAGTAAACAATACCGCACTGACCCGCCTGCTTTTGCACATACTGCAGCAGCTGCTCGGAGGGTTTGAACTTTTCCACCAAGGTGTAACGAATATTCGGGCGATCGAAACTGGCTAAATGCACATGTGGATTGTTCAGCGCTAAGCGACTGAGAATATCTTGTCGTGTGGCATCGTCAGCCGTGGCGGTCAGAGCCACTAGCGGAATGTGCGGAAACAGATGACGCAGCCGCCCCAGCTCGGCATACTCCGGGCGGAAATCATGCCCCCACTGCGAGATACAGTGCGCTTCATCAATGGCGATTAACGCCAAGGGCATCTCTTGCAGGCGAGCTAAAAAATCAGGTAACAGAATACGTTCTGGCGCCACATACAGCAGCTTTAAATCGCCGCGCCAAAGCTGGCCGTAGACCTCCATCAATTCGTCACGCGCCAGGCCTGAGTGCAATCCGGCAGCAGCGACACCATTGGCGCGCAACGCATCAACCTGGTCTTTGATCAGTGCAATCAAGGGCGAGACCACAATCGCCAATCCGGGGCGTACCAATGCCGGAATTTGGTAACACAGCGATTTGCCGCCGCCGGTTGGCATGATGGCCAAGACATCTTTGCCAGCCACCAATTGTTCGATAACAGTATCTTGCCCGGGACGGAATGCCTGAAAGCCAAAAACCTCCCGCAGCACGTCTAACGGCTGAGGATATGAGAGCGACTGCACGAAGGGCGTGTCCTGCATGGCGGAATTTAAAATCATAGCTACATTCTAATTAAGTGTGCTGTGCAGTGATACAGGCAGAAGACAGTATCGCCGATCTGAATATTCATACAGTTGCATCGCATATATCTTTTTGAACAAAAAACACACAGTTCTTATACTTATTTGTAACTATACGTAACTTTTTTATTTCATATATACTTGATACGCGTCAAAGTTTCCCCCGCCGTTGATTGCAATTGCGTTCCATACTATGAGCAGGGAGGAGTACCTATGGGCCAGACTACACCGCTCCGCAGTGATGAGCTGCTACGGCAGTTAGAACATTTGCGCCACACCGCGCAAGACTCGAGCCTGTTGCTATGGCTGCAACGGGAGCTGGACGGTTATGATGCCAGTGATGAACTACCTTGGTATCGCATCATGGAATGTCGCCAACGTGGCTTGTTTATGCATCATGGCACCGCCCATCAACAAACCAGCCAGATCAATGAAAAATGTTTATGCCAGCGCGATATGGAACGCGTGCGGTATTTACTGATCAGAGGACCTCTTTCCTGTTATCTCGATAGCCATACGCCGACACTCGAACGCTGGCCAGATAGCTTGTTGCGGGAATACAGCCAGCATTTGATCCCTGAGCATGTCTGTTTATACGCATGGAAAGAACCAATCGCTTCCGTCAGAGAGCATCTGTTATTAGGCATTAGCAGTGTACTGCAACAATACGTACCATCCATGTGTCGTGAAATGGAAAATGCCAATCGCTCTCTTCGTACCTTACAACACCGCCAATGGTGGGTTTGATCTGTTAGAGCTGAAAATAACAACAAACAAGACGTTAATGACATAATTGCAGTGGTTAATTTCCTGATATACCCGCTAACCCCGTCTGGTATATGCTCAACGCCCGTCTCCGCTTTCTGTTAATTGCTATGAAATCATCAACCCAAGGTATGTTGTATGCCCTGACTGCGTTTTTGATCTGGGGTATTGCACCGCTTTATTTCAAACATATTGGTTTTGTTCCCGCTGAAGAAATCGTCACTCATCGCATAATTTGGTCGTGTCTATTTTTGATCTTACTGGTGTGGTGGACTAAAACCGGCCGCCAAGTGCTGGAAGTTTTTCAGCATCCTCGTTATCTGGCGTTATTGACGCTTACCGCGTTGTTGATTGCCGCAAACTGGCTATTGTTTATCTGGGCTATCAACCACGATCATATGCTGGAATCCAGCCTTGGTTATTTCATCAACCCATTGCTGAACATTGTATTAGGCATGCTGTTTTTAGGTGAAACGCTACGCCGTTGGCAATGGCTGGCCGTGGCTCTCGCCACTTCAGGGGTGATCTTGCAAATAATTACGCTCGGAGTATTTCCCTGGATCGCGCTGTCATTGGCCAGCAGCTTCGCGGTGTATGGCCTGATCCGAAAGAAAATTGCCGTCGACTCACTGACCGGCTTATTGGTGGAAACAGTGATGTTAACGCCGCTGGCCGCCTGGTATTTGTTCTTCCATGCAGACACAACCACCAGCCACCTGAGCCAGAATCCGCTTTCATTAAATTTGTGGTTGCTGGCAGCGGGGATCATCACCACTGTCCCGTTACTCTGCTTTACCGCAGGGGCTAAACGCCTTCGCCTGTCCACCATTGGCTTCTTTCAATATCTAGGCCCCAGCCTGATGTTTATCTTCGCTATCACCCTCTATCACGAACCGATTGTCTGGCAAAAATGGCTGACTTTTTTGCTGATTTGGTCAGCACTGGTGCTCTTTAGTTGGGATGCCTGGCGTCAGAATAAACAAAGGTAAAGCTCGATCACGATCCTGATCAGGAAATGACCTGATTCTGAGAGGCACATCAAAAAATTTGTAACCGGTTACTGTAACCGGTTACAGATCCCCATATAGTTAGCCTGCACACACCCCAAAAGGCCCATGGAGGGTTTAACTATGAAAAAAATATTTCTTTGTTGCGCCGCTGGCATGTCAACCAGCATGGTCGTCAACAAAATGAAACAAGCTGCCGCACAAAAAGGGTTAGAAACTGAAATCATTGCCGTTGCGATGGAAGAGTTTGATAACACCCTACCTAAATATGACTGTTGCCTGCTCGGGCCACAGATCAAATACAAATTCGATGAATTCAAGAAAAAAGCTGAAGCCGTCGGGAAACCGATCGCGGTGATCAACAGCATGGATTACGGCATGATGCGTGGCGATAAAATTCTCGCTGATGCATTGGCCATGATGGCTTAAGAAATAAGACGGCGTAATAAGTTGTAGCCACTTTCTCACAACAACTCATTGTCTCTGGGAGACATGTTATGTCTAATGCATTTTTTGATTTTATCGAAAACAAGATCAGCCCAATTGCCGCGCAGGCCGGTACACAACGCCATATCATGGCTGTTCGTGATGGTTTTATCGGTGCGATGCCATTCATGATTGTAGGTTCGTTCCTACTCGTGTTCGCTTTCCCACCGTTCTCACCAGATACCACCTTTTTCCTCGGTCAGTGGTGGAATGCCATGTCCAAGGCCTATTTCAACGAGATCATGACGCCATTCAATATGTCGATGGGGATCATGGCCTGTTATATCAGTGCGGGTATTGCCTATAACCTAGCACAAAGCTACAAACTGGACGCCTTCCCTTGCGCCATGCTGTCGCTGATGACCTTCCTGCTGATTGCGGCACCAATGAAAGATGGTTCATTGCCAGCAAACTTCTTGGGCGGCACCGGTATTTTCACCACCATCATTGTCGGTATTTATGTCACCGAACTGATGCGTTTCCTGAAAATACGCAATATCGGTATCAAACTACCAGAACAGGTACCCGAAAAAATCCGTCAGTCGTTCAATCTGCTGATCCCGGCTTTGATTGTGATCCTGACTATTTATCCGCTGAATCTGTTCATGCAACACCAGTTTGGCATGATCCTGCCAGATGCCATCATGGCGGTATTCAAGCCATTGATCTCTGCGGCTGACTCACTGCCTGCGATCCTGTTCGCGGTGTTCCTGTGCCACGTATTATGGTTTGCTGGTATTCATGGCGCGGCGATTGTTGGTGGTATTCTGGCACCATTCTACCTGGTGAACTTAGGTCTGAATCAGGCAGCACTGGCCGCTGGTCAACCATTACCTCACATTTTTGTTGAACCTTTCTGGTCATTTTTCATCGTGTTAGGTGGCTCTGGCGCTACGTTGGGTTTAGTTCTGCTGTACATGGGAAGTAAATCAGCTCACCTGCGTTCAATCGGTAAGCTGGGTATCGTGCCTGCCATGTTTAACATCAACGAACCGGTTATTTTTGGTAGCCCAATCGTGATGAACCCAATTCTGTTCGTCCCATTCATTGTTGCGCCAATGGTGAATGCGACAGTGGCATGGTTTGCGGCCAGCTCAAATCTGATTGGTAGAGCGATCTCATTAGTACCATGGACTGCACCAGCGCCAATCGGTGCTGCATGGGGTGCCGGCTGGCAGTTCAGTAATGCATTCATGGTGATCGGTTTGATTGCACTGGACTTAGTCATCTACCTGCCATTCTTCAAAATCTATGAAAAACAACTGCTGGCACAAGAAGCCGAAAATGAAGCAGAAATGAATGCACAGGCTGACGCTGCGTAATTAACGACACATAAGAATAGGAAATTTGGCAATGAGTGAAGAAGCTGAATTCAATCTGGAATCCACCGTCATGGAACTCATCATCAATGCAGGCGAAGCGCGTAGCTTCGCCATGCAGGCCCTGCGCGCTGCCAAACAGCACAACTGGGCGCAGGTTGATGTGTTACTGACACAAGCGTCTCAAGCGTCAAAACGGGCCCATGATGTACAAACCATGCTGATTGGGCTCGATGAAGGCTGCGGTAAAATTCCGGTTAACTTGATCATGGTACACGCCCAAGACCACATCATGACCTCGATGCTGGCGCGCGAGATGATCGAAGAGTTAATCGATATGCACAAATTATTAGCGAATGGAGTAACAGCATGAGCGTATTTCCAAAAGACTTCCTGTGGGGGGCCGCGACGGCTTCCTATCAGGTAGAAGGCGCTCATGATGCCGATGGTAAAGGGCTGTCGAACTGGGATGTCTATTCCCACTTACCCGGCACCACGTACATGGGCACCAACGGTGATGTCGCCGCCGACCATTACCACCGCTTTAAAGAAGACGTGGCGCTGATGGCGGAACTCGGGATGAAGAGTTATCGCTTCTCAGTATCATGGCCTCGCCTGTTCCCGAAAGGACGCGGTGAAGTGAATGAAGCCGGCGTGAAATTCTACAGCGACCTGATCGACGAATTATTGAAATACGGCATCGAACCGATGCTGACCATGTATCACTGGGATCTGCCGCAAGCACTGCAAGATGAGATCGGCGGTTGGGAATCGCGCGAAATCATTGATGCCTTTGAAGGTTATGCCCGCCTGTTGTATGAACGTTACGGCGACCGCGTAAAACTGTGGGCCACGTTTAACGAGACCATCGTCTTCACCGGTTTGGGCTACCTGACGGGGATGCATCCACCGGGAGTGAAAGATCCCAAACGAGCGATCCAGGCCTGTCATCATGTGTTCATCGCCCACGCCCGTGCGGTAGAAACTTTCCGCAACATGGGTGTGCAAGGTCAGATTGGTTTTGTGAACGTGTTGCAACCCAACGACCCGATCACTAACAGTGCGGAAGATGTGAAAGCCTGTGAGCTGGCCGAAGCCTGTTTCACCCACTGGTTCTACGACCCCGTATTAAAAGGTGAATATCCGGCTGAATTGCTGGCAATGGCACAAACCGCGTTAGGCGTGCCGGTGTTTGCCCCTGGCGACGCTGAGCTGATGAAAAACAACATCTGTGATTTCATTGGGGTAAACTACTACAAACGGGAAATGGTTGCGGCCAACTATGATGTCGACGGGTTCGAGATGAACACCTCGGGCCAAAAAGGCTCTGGTAAAGAGCTGGGTTGGAAAGGCTTATTCAAGCTGGTGCGTAACCCGAATGGCCGTTACACCGACTGGGATTGGGAAATCTATCCGGAAGGGCTGACTGATGCCATTATGCGCATCAACAAACGTTACGGTAAAGTGCCTATCTATATCACCGAAAACGGTCTGGGTGCGAAAGACCCAATCGTCAACGGTGAAGTGCTGGATCAGCCTCGTATTGATTATTTACGTGAGCACATTCAAGCAACTGGCGAAGCAATCAAGCTAGGTGCCGATGTTCGCGGTTATTATCCGTGGTCGTTCATCGACCTGCTGTCATGGCTCAACGGTTACCAGAAACAATATGGTTTTGTTTACATCGATCAGGCAAATGGCCTGGCGCGTAAGAAAAAACTGAGTTTCGGCTGGTATCAAGACGTGATCCGCAGTAACGGCGAAAAACTTTAATCTTCACATCCCCTCGTTACTGAGGGGATTAATTTTTTTGTTGTCAGGAATGTTGTACTCATGGATGCTTCATCGACTGAATTGTTGGGTCTGGTTGCAGGCTGTCTGACTACCGGTTCCTTTATTCCACAAGTGATTAAAATATTGAAAACCCGCGATGTTTCCAGTATTTCGCTGGTAATGTATGTGGCGTTCACTGTCGGTGTGCTGTTGTGGTGTATTTATGGTTTTATTAATGGGCAAGCATCTATCGTCGCTGCAAACGGCATTACGCTGGCATTAGCATCCATTATTTTGGGAATGAAAATTCGCTATCGTTAACGGCTTCTGTGACGGCGATAGCGACAGATAGCAACATCCCTTGCGATAGCCAGCATCAACACTGATAATTCGAGGTTTGAGCAACAACCTGCTCGCCCGATGAAGTTTTAAGGGATGAAACATATGGCAACAATAACCGATGTATGCCGTTTAGCTGGAGTATCGAAAGCCACGGTATCGCGAGTGCTGAATAACACCGGACAGGTGAAAGAAAGCACCCGGGCACAAGTCTATAAAGCCATACAAGAATTAAACTATCGACCGAATGGTCTGGCGCAGGCGCTGGCGACACAACGCTCGAATACTATTGGTCTGATCCTGTCTGATTTTAACGGTAACTTCTTCGGCGATTTACTAAAACAAGCCGCGCAGAGTGTCGAACTCGCCGGAAAACATCTGATTGTGACCGATGGTCACGACAATCCGGAACGTGAAATTGTGGCGATCAACATGCTAGTCGATCGTTGCTGTGATGCCATCGTGTTATACAGCCGGTTTATTCCCGAAGATAAACTGATGGAATTGATTGATGAGTTGCCGATCCCGCTGGTGGTCATGAACCGCCAGTTACCGAAGGCACCTGAACGCTGCATCGTCTTTGCCCAGCAAGAGGCCGCCCACGCTGCCGTCACCCATCTGCTGGAGTTAGGCCATCGCAACATTGCCTGTATTACCGCTCGTATGCAGACACCGACCGCACAAGCACGTCTGCAAGGCTATCGCGATGCATTAGCCGATTATGGCATTCCATATAATCCGAATCTGGTCGCTCATGGGCAAAACCTGATCCCCAGTGGTTATACCGCTTGTCAGGAGTTACTGCGAAGCGGCAATCAGTTTAGCGCGCTGTTCAGCTGTACCGATAATATGGCGGAAGGGGCCTACCGTGCACTGAGTGAGGCTGGTTTAAAAATTCCAGATGACGTCTCTGTTTTTGGCATTGATAACGAATTGATGGCCGCGTTTATGACCCCATCGTTATCAACGGTGAATATTCCTGTCGTTGATATGACGAAAGCCGCGATTGAGCAGGTTATCCGACTGGCCAATGGTGAAGAAGCGTATGCTATCCCGCTATTTCATGGCGAGTTAGTATTAAGAGAATCCGCCATTCCGTATCATGCCAGCTAAGTCAGCAATACACTAAGAGCCTCCGCAGAGGCTCTTTCTGTTAGTGCATTAATGCAGTTTATGTTGCCACTGTTTCACCAGCGCATAAATAGCCGGGATCACCAGCAGTGTCAGCACGGTCGATGACACCATGCCGCCCACCATCGGTGCCGCAATACGGCGCATGACTTCAGAACCCGTGCCAGTGCCCCACATGATCGGTAATAAACCACACATGATGGTCACGACCGTCATCATTTTCGGCCGGACACGCTCAGCCGCACCCACCACAATGGCCGCATAGAGATCGGTGATAGTTGGTATCTTCCCGGTCAGCTTCGACTGTTTTTCTTTCCACGCATGCTCGAGATAAATCAGCATGATGACGCCGGTTTCTGCCGCCACTCCCGCCAGCGCAATAAAGCCAACCACTACCGCCACCGACCAGGCATAGTTCAGCCACCACATCAGCCAGATCCCACCGACCAGTGCAAATGGCACCGACAGCAGCACAATCAAACTATCCGTCAGATTACGGAAGTTGAGATACAGCAGCAGGAAGATGATCAGTAAGGTAAACGGCACCACAATCGCCAGCCGCGCCTTAGCACGTTCCATATATTCAAACTGGCCACTCCAGCTTAAGTGGTAACCCGGTTCCAGTTTGACCTGCTTATCGACTGCCGCTTTGGCATCGGCAACATACGAGCCAATATCCCGATCGCCTAAGTCCACATACACATAAGCGGACAACTCAGCATTTTCCGTGCGGATGCTCGGCGGCCCTTGCTCCAGCCGCAAACTCGCCAGTTGCCCCAACGGGATCAAACCACTATTGGTCGGCACTAACACCTCACTGGCAATCGACTGCGGGGTATCACGCAATTCACGTGGATAACGCAAAATCACGCTGTAACGCTCACGCCCTTCCACGGTATTGGTAATAGTTTCCCCACCCAGTGCCGAAGCAATCACCTGTTGCAGTGTATTGATGCTGACACCATAGCGCGCCAGTGCATCACGATCAGGGTTTAGTGTCAGATAATACCCACCAGTAATCCGTTCGGCATACGCACTGCGGGTGCCCGGCACTTGCTTCACCGCCTGCTCCACCTGTCGGGCTATGCGCTCAATGCCGGCCAGATCGGGGCCAAACACCTTGATACCAATCGGTGTGCGGATACCGGTCGACAGCATGTCGATACGCGCACGGATCGGCATGGTCCAAGAGTTGGCAACCCCCGGCATTTTCACCGCTTTATCCATCTCGTCCACCAGCTTTTCGGCGGTCATTCCCGGGCGCCATTCCGCTTCCGGTTTCAAGTTCACCACCGTCTCAAACATCTCCAGCGGCGCCGGATCGGTGGCCGTATTCGCCCGCCCCGCTTTGCCAAACACCGACGCCACTTCCGGAAAAGATTTGATGATGCGATCTTGCTGCTGCATCAGTTCTGCCGCCTTGGTGACACTCATGCCCGGCAATGCGGCCGGCATAAACAACAGCGTGCCTTCATGTAATGTCGGCATAAATTCACTGCCGATCTGTTTGAGCGGAAACCAGGTCGCACCCAGCATCAGCAGCGACAGCAAAATCGTGGTTTTCTTAAAACGTAAGACGACGGAAATAAACGGTTTATAACCGGCGATCAGCACTCGGTTGATCGGATTTTTCTGCTCAGCAATGATATGGCCACGAATAAACAGCAACATCAATACCGGCACCAGCGTCACCGACAGCAAAGCTGCCGCGGCCATGGAGAAGGTTTTGGTGAAGGCCAGCGGGCTGAACATGCGGCCTTCTTGCGATTCCAGCGTAAACACCGGCAGGAACGAGACCGTAATGATCAGTAACGAGAAAAACAGTGCCGGCCCCACCTCTTTGCAAGCTTCGTAGATGATATCGCGCCGAGGTGTACCAGGTTTTGCGCGTTCCAGATGTTTGTGCGCGTTCTCCACCATCACGATCGCGGCATCAATCATCGCGCCAATGGCGATGGCGATACCACCGAGACTCATGATGTTGGAATTCAGCCCCAGCAGATGCATGCCAATAAACGCCGCCAGTATGCCGACCGGTAACATCAAAATAGCCACCAGCGCACTGCGCACATGCAGCAAAAACAGCACACAAACCAACGCCACGATGGCACTTTCTTCCAGCAGCGTGTGTTTCAGGGTATCAATCGCCCGGTAGATCAGCTCGGAGCGGTCATACACCGGCACCACCGAGGTACCTTGTGGCAGACTGGCTTGCAGCCCTTGCAACTTGGTCTTGACCTGTTCGATGACATTTAGTGCATTTTCACCACTGCGCGCCACCACAATGCCGGACGCCACTTCGCCTTCGCCATTCAACTCGGCCAACCCGCGCCGTTCATTCGGTGTCAGCTCAACCTGCGCCAGATCACCAACCCTTACCGGCGTACCATTCACCGATTTCACCACCAACTGGCGAATATCGTCGAGATTACGCAGATAACCCTTGGCGCGAACCATAAATTCGGTTTCCGCCATCTCGATGACACGACCACCGACATCTTGGTTGTTATTGCGCACCACATCCATCACCTCAACCGGCGAGATGTTGTAGGCCTGCAACTTGCGTGGATCGAGCACCACCTGATATTGCTTCACAAACCCACCAACGCTGGCGACTTCGGCGACGCCGGGGGTGGCGGAGAGCGGATAACGCAATGTCCAATCTTGCAATGATCGCAGTGCCGCCAGTGACTGATTCTTGGCCACCAGCGCATATTGATACACCCAACCAACACCGGTGGCATCAGGCCCCAGTGTCGGCGTGATGCCACTCGGTAATTTGCCCGATACACCGTTTAAGTATTCCAACACCCGTGAGCGTGCCCAATACAGATCGGTGTGGTCGTCAAAAATGACATACACAAAGGAGGAACCAAAAAACGAGTAACCGCGTACTACTTTGGCTTTCGGTACCGACAGCAAGGCCGAGGTCAGCGGATAGGTCACCTGATCTTCGACTACCTGTGGTGCCTGACCGGGATAATCGGTGTAAACAATCACCTGCACATCCGAGAGATCTGGAATGGCATCCAGCGGCGTTTTCATGACCGCATAAATACCGCCAGCGACCGTCAGCAACGTCAGCAGCAGCACCAGAAACAGGTTATGCAGCGACCAGTGGATAAGCCTCTGTAACATGGTTACTGCCCTCCCATGCTGGAGAAGGCGGCTTGCAGATTACTTTCGGAGTCGATGAGGAAGTTGGCTTGGGTAACGACTTTTTCACCAGCCTGCACTCCGGAGACCGCCACCTGCCGTTCGCCATTTTGCACTTCGCCGCGCGCCAGCACCTGCACTTTCCGTGGCACATATTTACCGTTGCCCTGATCAATCAACACCACCTGCCGATGACCGCTGTCGATCAACGCTGATTCTGGAATGACTGGCTGCCCCTGCGCACTGATAGGCACTTGTAAGCGAGCTTCGGCATACATGCCCGGTTTCAGTTTGCCTTGCTGGTTATCAAGCTCAATCCGTACCTGCACGGTACGGGTTTCTGCATTCATGGTCGGATAGATAAAGGCCAATTTGCCGGTAAACGTCTCTGCCGGATAAGCATTCACTTTCACCTGTACCGTTTGCCCAACCTGCACGGCGGCTAAATCTTGCTCGAACACTTCCACCAATAACCAAAGCTGTGACAGATCGGCGATCTGATACAACGCCTCACCGGCACTGAATTTCATGCCTTGGGTAATATTCTTGGTCATCACAATGCCATTGGTCGGGGCTTGCAGTGCCAACGTGCGTTTAACTTCGCCACCGTCTGCCAGCCGACGAATCGCACTGTCTGGAATATCCCAATAGCGTAACCGTGTTAGCGCCGCACCGCCTAAACCAGCGGGTGACAACTTGTCGGCGTCCACATTGGGTTGGGTTTGTCGTGCAATGCGATATTCCTGCTGCGCCACGATCAGTTCCGGGCTGTAGAGTTCAAACAGCGGCTGCCCGGCTTTCACCATCTGCCCGGTGGCATTGACGTAGAGTTTATCGACCCAACCATCCAGTTTGCTGGTAATGGTGTATTGCCGGCGTTCATCCACCGCAAACATCCCCACAGCTTTAATTTGGCGATTAAGCGAGGCCATTTTCACCATCACCGACGTAACACCCAGATTTTGCCGGCGGGTCGCATCAATACTGACCGCACCTTGCTCGGCCGGCGCCGCATCGGCATACACTGGAATATAATCCATACCCATGCTGTCTTTTTTCGGCACCGGCGATTTATCCGGTTGCCCCATCGGGTTGCGGTAATACAACACCTTGCGCTCGGCGGGCTGTGCTTGTGCCTCGTCGGCATACACGGGAATGTAATCCATACCCATGCTGTCTTTTTTGGGCACGGGGGATTTGTCCGCCAACCCCATCGGATTGCGGTAATAAAGAATTTTACGTGCTGCCGGTTGCTCATTATGAGCCACTGCGGTCGCTTGATGCGCAAACCAGCCATAACTGACTGCACCACCCGCCACGATACCGACCAACAGTAGTAAAACAGAGGATATTTTCATGCCCGACTCCACACCCGGCTTCGCACCGGGCGTTATTCAAACCATCATCAGCAGCCATACGACTGCCGATACCTCGTATTACATGGTGTGCAGCGATACGATGGTGGGCGCAGCACCTTCATTTACGGTGAACATCGCCATGATGGTTTGACCGGGTTGCAAGCCTTGCAACAATTTGGCATCCGCTACTTTGAACGGCATGGTCATCGCCGGCCAGTTCAGCTCGGTTACTGCATCGTGTTCCAGCGTCACTTGCTGGTTTGCCACATCAACCGCCACCACGCGACCATTCAGCGGATAGGTTTTTTGCGACTGATCCATGCTCATGCCCGGCATCTGGCTCATATCATGAGTGGACATGGTTTCTTGGGCTTGTGAGCCGGCAGCAAATAACGCTGTCAGTGCAAACAAAGCAATACGGGCAAATTGCGTAGTAGTGGAAGTCATTCTCTTATCTCCGAAAATCAATGCATAACCAGCCAAAATGCTGGAATAAAGTCATAAGCAAACGCTGACAGAAACGTCAGTGCACAGAGCCAATCAGCCCTGAAAGATTCAGATGATAAGAGCGAGCGGCGGCGGTGAAAGCACGCCGGGAATGAAGTCACGATAGAGGGAGTCTACCGCGGGAAAATGCAGTTGAGTTTGTGCCGCCAATTCGCGCACAGGCGCAATCGCGGGTGGTATACCGGTGCACAATGGCAAACAACTGGCACATTGCGAACCATGTTGCTGCATATCATGCGCAGCGTGGCTATCCGACTTAGTGACGACAGGCGAAGCCATCATCTCATGCATGCTGGCATGACACGACTCCACCATTTGTATCGGCGCTTCAACCGCCAATGTAGTGTGTGGAAATTCCGCACGGGTCATTGATTGCCACGCCGCAACCGACTGGAATGGGATCCAGCCTGTTAACAACAGCATCAATATTAACCCGCAACGTCGCAGCACAATTTTGCCCTGATAAAAACTAAGGTCGTAACTTTGAGCATAAACAACCTTGCTGCCATGCTCAAGATTACCACTATGGGAAGGTTGTAAAAATTTTCACGCCAACTGCCGTAACCAACGGATCTCATCCGGCCAGATATCCGGATTCACCGTTTCCAGAATTAACGGAATACGATCAAAACGGCTGTCACGCATGATGAATTCAAATACGGCGGTACCAAGATTGCCTTCCTGCAAGCTGTGATGGCGATCGACTCGACTGCCAAACGTGCATTTGGCGCCATTAATATGCATACCTTTCAGATAACGAAAGCCGACAATGCGCTCAAATTCGGCAAACGTCGCGGCGCAAGTTTCCGGTGTGCGCATATCGTAACCCGCGGCAAAGGCATGGCAGGTATCGTAACAAACCCCAACGCGCGATTTGTCTTCCACCTGCGCAATGATGGCCGCCAGATGTTCAAACTGCCAACCGAGGTTGGTGCCCTGCCCGGCGGTATTTTCAATCACCGCGGTAACGCCTTGCGTTTTATCCAGCGCGATGTTGATCGATTCCGCCACTTTACGCAGGCTTTCTTCTTCGGAAATGGCTTTCAGATGACTGCCAGGGTGGAAATTCAGATAACACAATCCAAGCTGTTCACAACGTTGCATCTCATCAATAAAGGCCAGCCGTGATTTTTCCAGCGCCTCAGCTTCCGGGTGACCAAGATTAATCAGATAAGAATCGTGCGGTAAAATCTGTTCCGGCAGAAAACCAGCCCTTTCACAGGCATGTCGAAAGGCATTGATGGTCTTACTGGTGAGATCCGGCGCCTGCCACTGCCGCTGATTTTTGGTAAACAACGCAAACGCATTCGCGCCAATCTCTGTGGCACGTTCGACTGCTAATTCGATCCCACCTGCTGCGCTGACGTGCGCACCGATATATTTCATTGGTTATTTCTACCTTGTTTGTTCTGTGCGGCAACATTGGCCATGCCTACCCGCCTGTACGCATGCCGTTGCTATTCGGATCAGTCACTTAGTCGTGCATCAGGCCGACTTGCGTAAGTTGCCACAACCTTACATTTCACTTTCGATACCATATCGTATTTTGCGAAACAGTTCACAGACCCTGACTCGACCCCATGCCAGAGTGTTAACAAGTTATTGCTAATTTCGTTTGAGACCAAAAACAGGAGCCTTCTTTCCATGAAAAAGATTTTTCTCTGCTGCGCTGCCGGCATGTCTACCAGCATGGTCGTCAACAAAATGCGTCAGGCCGCCACCCAAAAAGGGATCGAGGTCGAAATCAATGCCGTCGGAATGGAAGAGTTTGATGCCACACTACCAAACTACGATTGCTGCCTGTTAGGCCCTCAAATTCGCTATAAATTTGATGAATTTAATAAAAAAGCCAGCGCACTGAATAAACCGCTCGCCATCATCAACAGCATGGATTACGGCATGATGCGGGGCGATAAAATTCTCGCCGACGCATTGGCTTTAATGAACTGAACTCCCTGACTTGATCGTTCATCGATACCTGAGGGCGAAAGCCCTCTTTTTTATTTCATGACGTTTATACCCAAAGTGTTTGGCATGGCAGCAACGTCAAGCCCAAAGGGTATGGTCACAAAAATGTCATAAATTGATCCGCATAACTGTCACATTAAATTCATATAGTGCCGGCAATTGGTCTGACCTGATGATGTGACTATGAAAATTGCTCTGTTTTCCCGTTTATCCTCGTTCCTGCTGTTAATACTGGCCAGTTTGCTCTGCGGCACCTTGTATTGGCAGGCAAAACAGCAAATTCGCTGGGAACAACAACAAAACGGTTATCAGCACATTCAGGATCAAATCAGCATTACCACCCAACGACTGGTCGCTGAATACCTGCGCAGTGGCAATAGCACACATCTGACGAATGCCGCTCAACAGCTCAAACAACTGGAATCTGCGTTACAACAGTTTCCAACCAAATTGACGACAGCACCTTTAAAAGCGATGCAAACCTTGCGGGAAAAGATGCAGGGTGATTATTTATCGGCGGGTAAATTATCCGGCAACACCTCTCAACTGCTGATGCATGCCGAAGATGAAATGAATGACGCATTGCGGCAGATCCAAAAGCAGGCACTGAAGAGCACTCAAACCGAACACAGCCAATATTTGCAGTTAAGCAGTGAAATGCTCTCCAGCATGCTGAAAATTGCCCAACTGCGTGAACAGTTGCTGGCAAACCCGACTTCGGCATTACAACAATCGCTGCAATTTGAGCTGAATTATCTGAATGAACAACTCAGTAAAATTAATGCCTTACCGAAACTCAGTGATTTACAAACCAGTACCGCACAAGATGAATTAACACTGACCCCGACAACACCGGAATATCCCCTCGACGAACCCTTAAGCACACTCAATAGCGTATTGGTGCGTTATCCGAAAGAGATCAGTAACACCAATCATCTGTTACAACAGCAGCAGCAGATGAAAACGCAATTGCAAACCGACTTTGCCCAATTAGAACAGCAGATTCATCAGATTGGCCAACAGTTGGCTGAGGAACAGCAAAAAAGCCGGCACACCGCCACCATTACGCTGGCTGCACTGGCCGCTATTTTGGTGCTGTATGCCATCGGTGCCTGGTTATTCCAGCAACGGATGGTCGTAAAACGTTTGCAGCGGTTACAGAACGCCTTTCATAAGTTGGCAGCCAGTGGTCAGATGGAGCAGATCCCCGTGGTAAATGCTCACAGCGAATTGGGCGCTATTGCGAATAGTTTCAATCTGTTACTGACGAAATTGCACGCGGATCAACAACGTAAGGCAGAGCAGCTGGAACATATCACCGAGCAGTTGCACAGCATGGTGAGTGAAGTCGAACAGATGGAAAGAAATGCCACGCAGGCACAATCGACCATCGAACAAGGTCATAACACTCTGCAACAGTTGCAAGATCTGGCCAATCAGGTCGAATTGGCTGCTTCAACCATCTCCGATTTAGGTGCCGCCAACGATCAAGTCATGCAACAAAGTCAGCAAGTGGTGGGCGCCTTACATGCCGCAACCAGCACGACCCGCAGCCAGTCCGATGATTGCCAACAGGCACTGCATAGTTGGCAAAAAGCAATGGATGATGCCACCCGGATCGTCGATGCCATCAGCCACATTGCGGAACAAACTAATTTACTGGCCTTAAATGCGGCGATTGAAGCCGCTCGCGCTGGTGAACATGGCCGCGGTTTTGCGGTGGTAGCCGACGAAGTGCGCAGTCTTTCCGGCCACACGCAAAAATCGCTGACTCAAATCATGAGCATTTTCCAGCAATTAAAACAGGCGTCGAATCAGCTCGGCGACAGTATCAGCGATATCGCGAATGCCACGATCCATCAAAGTGAACAGGTGAATGCGCTGGCAGAAAATGCCCAGCAAGTGCGGACAACGCTGGAGCACAGCGCGCAGATGGCCGAACAGGGTAATCAGCATGCGCAAGAACAGGTGCAGCAGCTCTCATCTTTCGGTGCTTTAATGGCCGAGATGCAGCAGCAATCCAGCCATGTGGCAAAATTATCCTTGCAGGTCGCCCAACGCATCGCGGCACAGGCCAGTTCGATCACGGATACGTTGAAAGCATAAATCAGAAAATAATGCAGTACAGATAACGAACCGCCAACACGCCGTAAATACATCCATGTAGGCTCGACGGCAGCATCCCTGCCGCCGACGGTCGCTTATTCGTTATCTGCACCGCACATCTTAAAATCAGCGTGAAATGATATAGACATCAAACCGGTTACTCTTGGTTTCAATACTCATACTGGGCGGCATATCATTGAGAAAACCGGCGTAATCCGGCCGTTTCACTACCACTCGCTTACCAGCGACCGCCAACGCAGCTGGCAACAGCGCATCGGCGTCGAGATCGGCGCCCACTAAAGATTGAAACACCCGCATCTCTTTTTTAACTAATGCCGATTTCTGGCGATGCGGAAACATCGGGTCGAGATAGACCACATCGGGTGTAAAACCCAACTGCTGCAAATTTTCTAATGCCGAACCGGCACGTAATGACATCCGCTCACGCATCCAGTCGCCAATTTCGCTGTCTTGCTGAGCACGCTGTAAACCATCCGCCAGCAGCGCGGCGACCACCGGATGACGTTCCAGCATAGTGACCTGACAACCAAGCGACGCTAATACAAAGGCATCACGGCCTAATCCGGCGGTTGCATCGACAATCGTGGGGTTAGCACCCGATTTCAGCCCCACCGCTTTGGCAATCGATTGACCTCGACCACCACCGAATTTACGCCGATGCGCGACGGCCCCTTCAACAAAATCGACCAGCACCGGCCCCAGTTTTGGTTCATCCAGTTTGCGCAGTTCCAGATGTTGTTGCCCCCAAACCAACGCAAATGGCGCTTCAGCCTGCTGTTGCTGCAAACTGGCGGCCAGTTCACTCGCCTGCGCCGTACGGTTAGGGTCTTCGGCTATAACCTGAATGGGGTACATGCCCGCTCCTGTGGCTATCATTCAACATCAAAATTCAGCGCGCATTGTATACCCAAAGTCATTGGCGTTGCAGCAAGGCGACCAGTGAGCGAATCCCCATGAACATAGATAAGCTATGTAAGTGGGGTGCGTGAACGCCGTCAACGACGCAGCAACGTCAAGTACGAAGGGTATATAACAAAAATTGCAAGGATGGCGGAAGGGTTACTGACGAGATGGCATCACGCGCTGCAGATAACTGAGTAACTCATCAAATGGCAATGGTTTACTGAATAAAAAGCCTTGAATATAACTGCACTGACGTTGCCTCAGATAGTCCAGCTGATCGTCGGTTTCAACGCCTTCAATGATCAGTGTCATACCTAAATTGTTCACCAGATTAATGATGCCATCGAGCAGCAGACACTCCTGCTTTTCTTCCGGAATACTGCGCACGAAAGTGCGGTCAATCTTCACCACATCAATCGGGAAACTGCGTAAATAACTCAGCGCCGAATAACCAGTACCAAAATCATCGATCGCAATACCGCAACCAGCCGCACGCAAAGCATGCATTCGTTGCCGATTCGATTCCTGATTACTCATCAGCAGCGATTCAGTGATTTCAAAAATGATCGATTTTGGGTCTAATCCCATATCTGCGATAGTGGTTAACCACTCACGGGCATCGAGATCGATGGTCTGAAACTCCGGCGTAGAACGGTTCACCGACATCTGGATCTGGGTAAACCCTTTGCGATGTAACTTCACCAGATCAGCGCAGGCGTGCAATAAAATCCACTGCCCCAACCCTTGAATCAAACCACTCTCTTCCGCCAAAGGAATAAATTCGACCGGCGAGATGGCACCGCGCTCCGGATGTTGCCAACGCACCAGCGCTTCCAGTTTCACCACCCGATGCGAGTCGATATCCCAGATTGGCTGATAAACTAAAGATAACTGATGGTATTTAATGGCATTCGCCAGATCTTGCTGCAACTTGTTCCGGCTGCGTAAATTGCGGCGTAATTCACTGCTATACAATTTGAGCGGTAAACGCTGCTTTTTCGCTTCAAATAACGCCTGCTCAGCATTACTCAGCAACACATCCGGCTCTTTAGAGTCCATCGGCCATAGCGCGATCCCCATGGCGGCCGCCATATATAACTGCTGATTTTCCAACTGAAACGGCCAATCAAAGCTGCCCATGATCTGTTTGGCGAAGATCTCCGCCTGACGGCGGTTAACAATACCCGGCACCAACAAAGCAAACTCGTCACCACCCGTGCGAGCTAATAAATCACTGGAACGAATACGTCCCGACAAACGATGCGCCACGGCACACAGGATGTCATCGCCGGTTTGGTGGTCCATGCTGGTATTGACGGTTTTCATGTCGTTCAGATCCAGCACTAACAGCGCAAAGGGATCTTCATAGGAACACAACCGACCGAGACTTTGGGCAAATAACTGGCGGTTTGGTAGTTCAGTCAGCAGATCATAATGGGTATGGTTATGCACATGACTTTCGGCTTCTTTCTGGGCACTCAAATCACGGAAAATAGCCACATAACCGGTCGTTACGGCGGAGACGACCTGTTTGCAGACCGTTAAAAATGCAGGGAATGGCGTACCATCTTTACGACGATTCCAGATCTCGCCTTGCCATAACGCCTGTTGTTCCAACGTTTGTGCTAAATGGCGATAAAAACGTTTATTCATCAGACCCGAACGCCACAATTCGACATTCTGTCCGATCACGTCGGCACGCGTAAAACCAGTGATACGCTCAAAGGCCGGATTAACCGTCAGCACATGCATGCGGTCGTCACAGATCAAAACGGCATCATTGAGGTGTTGCCAGATGATAGCTTGGTGTTGCTGAAAGTGATTCAGCTCCCAGTCCTGGAAATCACGCGCAGGCGTTATGCTTGTCTGCAGTTTTTGCGGCTGCTCTGCAGTCAATTTAACCATCCCCATAACCTTCGGCGCAAAATCCCACCCACACAAGCATCCATACTAAGGTCATTTATGTTTCAAATGAATTTTGAGGATAAACGTAAGTAAAACGAAGCGCAAACGAAAGCCAAAGCATTCTCTGGTTTGATCACAAATTAGTGCCGAGCGTCATGCTTTTGAAAAAAAACGGCACCGATGTGCCGTTTTTTTAGTCAGAAAAAAGATTTTATTGAATCCCGGAATGGCGTAACAGCGCATCAACCCGCGGCTCACGACCCCGAAATGCTTTGAACAAGGCCATTGGTTCGTCTGAGCCTCCTTTTTCCAAGATATATTGCAGAAAATCGCGCCCGGTTTGCGGGTTAAAAAATTCCTTCCTCTTCAAAACGTGAGAACGCATCGGCCGATAACACTTCCGCCCATTTATAGCTGTAATAACCGGCCGCATAACCACCGCCAAAAATATGCGAGAAACTATGCTGGAAGCGGTTAAATGCCGGCGGTATAAGCACCGCAGTTTGGCTGCGCACATCATCCAGGATCTGCTGCACCCGGCCACCTTGTTGCGGGTCATATTCACGGTGCAGACGAAAATCAAACAGTGCAAACTCCAGCTGCCGCAGCATTTGCATCGCCGACTGGAAATTTTTCGCCGCCAGCAGTTTATCCAATTCACTTTGCGGCAAGGCTTCCCCGGTTTCGTAGTGACCTGAAATCACTGCCAAGGCTTCCGGTTCCCAGCACCAGTTTTCTAGGAACTGACTTGGCAATTCCACCGCATCCCACGGTACACCATTGATACCGGCGACACCGGCGACATCGATCTGGGTCAGCATATGATGTAAACCATGACCAAATTCGTGGAATAAGGTCACCACTTCATCATGGGTGAACAGTGCTGGTTTGCCATCCACCGGACCATTAAAGTTACAGGTCAGATATGCTACCGGATGCTGCAACTGGCCATCACGGCGATAACGACGCCCCATGCAATCATCCATCCAGGCACCACCGCGCTTGTGCGCACGGGCATATAGATCCAGATAGAAGCTGCCGCGTAATTCACCATCAGCATCAATAATGTCGTAAAAACGGACATCCGGATGCCAGGTTTCTACCGCCAGATGTGGTTTGATACGAATGCCAAAAATACGTTTCACCACATCGAACAAACCTTGCACGACTTTCTGTTCTGGAAAGTAGGGGCGCAGCGCTTCATTTGAAATAGCGTAACGGTGCTGCTTTAATTTTTCGCTGTAATAGGCAATATCCCATGCTGCCAGTTCGCTGACACCGTGTTCCGTTTGGGCATACGCCTGCAACTCAGCCAGATCAGATTTGGCTTGCGGACGTGAGCGCGCGGCCAGATCACCTAAAAACGTCAGCACCTGTTCGGTAGAATGGGCCATTTTGGTAGCCAGCGAACGCTCGGCATAGTTAGCAAAACCCAGTAACTGCGCCAGTTCATGGCGCAGCGCCAGAATTTCCTCAATCAGCGGTGAGTTGTCCCATTTGCCCGCATTTGGCCCTTGATCGGATGCGCGTGTGGTAAAGGCGGTATAGGCTTCCTCACGTAACGCCCGGCTATCGGCATACATCATGACCGGCAGGTAAGAGGGAATATCCAGCGTAAACAACCAGCCTTCCAGCTCACGGCTTTGTGCTTGTTGTGCCGCCGCCGCTTTCGCGGAATCGGGTAAACCCGCCAGTGCGGTTTCATCGGTAATGTGTTTTACCCAGCCTTGTGTGGCATCCATCACCTGATTATTAAATTGCGAAGCCAGTTCGGATAAGCGGCTCACGATCTGGCCATAACGCTGTTGTTGTGCTTCTTCCAGTGCGATACCGGACAAGCGGAAATCACGCAGCGTATTACTCACTTGCTGCTGTTGCGCCTGGCTCAGACGACGGAATTCATTGCTGTCGGCCAATTGCTGATAAGCCTGATACAAGCCCGCATGTTGCCCAACAAAGGTTTGGTATTCCGATAACAACGGCAGGCAGGCTTCATACGCTGCACGCAATTCATCGTTGTTAACGACCGAATTCATGTGACTTACTGGCGACCAGATCCGACCCAGACGGTCATCGGTTTCTTCCAGTGGTGCGACCAAATTGTCCCAGGTAAAACTGTCAGATGAACTTAATACATCCGCAATACGTTGTTTGGCCTCCGCAATCGCCTCTTGTACAGCTGGCTGTACGTGCTCTGGTTTGATCTTGCTGAACGGCGGCAAGCCATCCATGGATAACAGTGGGTTGCTCATCGACACTTACCTCAGAATACGGCGCAAAAACGGAATATTGATTCTTATTAACATGCGGGCAGAAAATCAATTTATCAACCCTTGTTATGGTTTAACATGGCTTTACGCACGAGAAGATAATGCCTTGATGGAGTGGACTTGGTTCTTTCCCCATCCACATGCTATATCTTGAAGATTAAAAATAAGGATCAGAAGTCCCCGGGATGAACAGTCTGGGTATTCGGTTGTGTGTGAACCGATAACACCAGCAAATGGAATGATCATGCTGACCTACTGGAAACACCTATTGCAGAGTTTCTCTGCCTCTCATCAATTATCCAGACGACTGCTGACCTACATTCTGGCCTGTAGCACCGTGCTGGCTTTGATCTCAACCCTCCTGCAGTTGGGTTGGGACTACAGCCAAGGCATGAATGAAACAAAATCCCGTCTCACTGAAATTGAATCCACGCACCTGACCGCCATTGCGGCCAGCGTCTGGAATATGGATAACGAGCAACTGAGTCTGCAATTAAAAGGGCTGCAACAACTACCGGATATGCAGGCAGCCACTGTGTATGAACGCATTGATAGCCATTTACTGGAACGGATGCGGGTAGGACAAACATCCGGGCTGCACGTATTAAAACAGCGCTTCCCGCTCTCGTATGAAGGTTATGTCGTTGGTGAACTGGAAGTCAGTTTGACACTAGAACCTATCTACCAACGTTTATGGCAAAAAAGTCTGATTATTCTGATCACGCAAACCTTAAAAACGTTACTGGTTTCCTGTTTTATCCTGCTGATTTTTTACCATCAGCTGATCCGTCATCTGCATAAGATCACCGGTTTTTTACAACATTTAGATGTAAGTGCGCCACCACAACCGATTACGTTGGAACGCCGCCCGCCAGCTTCCGCCGATGAACTGGATGCCATCGTTAACAGTATCAATGAGATGCAGCGTCGGCATGCCGATGACTGGCAGGCACAACAATCGTTTGCCGATAACCTGCAACAAGAACACGCCATTAATAAAGAACTGAATGAAAAACTGGAACAAAAAGTCGTGGCTCGTACCCAGTCGCTGGAAAATAGCCACCATGAATTGCAAAAGGCTTACGACGAGTTAAAAAACACCCAGAAAGCGTTAATTGAATCAGAGAAAATGGCTTCCTTGGGCGCCTTAGTGGCCGGTATGGCCCATGAGCTGAATACACCGCTCGGGATCAGCATGACTGCCAACCGTTTTCTAACCTCCCGCCTAAAAGATTTAGTCGCCGCCCCGTTACCCGAATCGGTAACACACGGTGCTTGGCAGGGACAATTAGCCGCAATACAAGAGTCGACCGAGCTGATGCAGCAACAAACCCGCAAAGCACTGGACTTACTGAATAATTTCCAGCAGATCGCCATCACGCACAGTGGCCAACAACCCAGCCGATTTAATGTGGCGGAAACCCTGCACCAAATCATTATTTCGCAGGGCCACCGTCTGAACCAGCAACATTGTCATGTTTCCATTCAATGTGAACCCACGCTGGAGGTACAAAGTTACCTTTCGGCCTTTACGCGGGTCTGCAATCACCTGATCCAAAACTCGCTGGATCACGGTTTTGAGCGTTGTAACCGCCCGCGCAGCATTACGATTCAGGTCAGCCATGAACAAGGCCAAGTGCGGCTTGATTATCACGATAACGGGCAAGGTATTGACCCTGAGATATTGCCCCATATCTTTGAACCATTTGTTACCAATCGACGAGAACAGGGTTTCTGTGGTCTCGGGGGATACATCATCTATAATCAGGTGGTGCAATTGCTCAAGGGACAAATCAAATGCCAGAGTAATTCTGGAAATGGCGTTCATTTCTGCATTGAAATACCGCAATTCATCTAATATTCAGATGAAAACTCTATTAACCAGAGCATCGCCATTGAAATGCGCAGGATGTAAACATCCCTCGTTTTACATTGATTTATGATATTCTTATCCCATTTTTAGCTTCACGCGGATGCTCGCATGTCTACTCAACTCTCAATTGCGGAACGTCTGGCAACAGTTCGCCATTCAATGCAACACCTTGATGTACAGGCATTTATCATACCCCACGACGATGAACATCTGGGCGAATATACCGCACCAGCAGATGAACGGCTGGCGTGGTTAACCGGTTTTACCGGCTCAGCCGGTGTGGCGGTAGTCCTGACAGAACAAGCGGCATTATTCGTAGACGGGCGCTATACCGTGCAAGCACGTCAGCAAGTATCCGATGAGCACTTTACTCACCTGCATCTGATCCGCGATCCATTTCTGGATTGGTTAGTACAGCAATTGCCGACCGGTAGCCGGGTGGGTATTGATGCGCGGCTACACAGTCTGGAATGGTACCGCAAAGCACAGCAGCAATTGAGCGCAGCAAAAATCAGCCTGCATCCGCTGGCAGAAAACCCGATTGATTTACATTGGTCAGATCGCCCTGCGACCTCTGTCGCACCGGCTCGACTGTTCGCCGAAACAGTGGCGGGCGAAAGCAGCCTGTCGAAACGCCAGCGCATGGCGGCACAATTACGTGCACAGTCGGCTGATGCCTTGCTGTTAACCCAAAATGAATCGATCAACTGGTTATTGAATATCCGCGGTAGTGATATTCCAGCCTTGCCGGTGGTGAGTGCGTTTGCCATTTTATACAGCAATGCCACGCTCGATCTGTTTATTGACCCGACTCGGCTGGACAGCCAATTTAGTGCCCATGTCGGTAATGATGTGTCGGTCTATCCGGCCGGCAAACTCAACGATGTGTTACAACGACTGGGCGAAGATGCGCTTAAAGTCTGGTTAGACAATGCCAGTTGTAATGCCGCCTGTGGTTTACAGTTATTGCAACATGGTGCGCATCTGCTGGAACAGACTGACCCTTGCCTGCTGGCCAAAGCCTGCAAAAACAGCATTGAGCTAGCGGGTATGCAAGAAGCGCATCGGAAAGATGCCATCGCTATGTGCCGTTTTCTGGCTTGGCTGGATAACGCCATCGCCGACGGCTTGCAAAGTGATGAAGCCCAATTGGCCGACAAGCTGGAAAGCTTCCGTTTGCAACAACCCGGTTATCTGGAAGCCAGTTTTGCAACGATCTCCGCGCTCGGCCCCAATGCCGCGCTGCCACATTACAACTTTCGCAATGGCCAGCCACGCGCATTTGGCCAGGATGCCGTCTATCTGGTCGATTCCGGCGGTCATTATGCTGAAGGCACCACCGATATTACCCGCACCATTCAGGTTGGAAACGCCAATGACGATGTGCGAACCTTGTTTACACTGGTCATGAAAGGTCATATTGCACTCAGTCGGGCACAATTTCCGAAAGGTACCTGTGGTATGCAACTGGATGTACTGGCCAGATTGCCATTATGGCAAGCCGGTTTTAACTATGACCATGGCACTGGCCATGGTGTCGGTCATGTCTTAAGTGTGCATGAAGGCCCGCAGCGCATTTCACCGAAAGGCAGTACGACACCACTCGAGCCTGGGATGGTGATTTCCAACGAGCCCGGTTATTACCGTGAAGGGGCCTTTGGCATGCGCTGTGAAAATCTGGTGGCGGTAGAAGCGCTGACCTCTGCCAGCGAAATCGAACGTTATGCCTTCCGCAATCTGACACTGGTACCATTCGATAAACGCTTATTATTAAGCGAATTACTGAATAGTGATGAAAAACAGTGGTGGAATGACTATCACCGCGAAGTTTTCACCGCTATTGCACCTTCGTTGCAAGGCAGTGATTTATTGTGGCTGGAACAAGCCACTGCGGCCATTTGATTATCAACATCATGGCCTCGTCAAATGTAGTGCTGATTGACCAGCAAACTGGCAGTCAGCAGCTACGATTGTTACAATCTGATTTATTTGCTGCGCTATTTAGCAAGCTAGCCACAAGGAACGCCATGCTGTATTCAGCCTATTTTCGCCGCCAACTGGAAAAATTGCCGCTGCTACCAGTGGATAGTGACGCCATGCAGATCCTGCATCAGGCCAGTCAGTTCAAACAGCGTATTCTTGAGCTGATTGCTCAGGCCGAACGCCGGATCTATCTGGTGGCGCTCTATCTGCAAGATGATGAAGCCGGTCGTGAAATCATGCAGGCGCTGTATGCCGCCAAACAAGCCCGCCCACAGCTGGACATTAAAGTCTTTGTTGATTTCCACCGTGCGCAACGCGGCTTGATTGGTAAAGGTGCACAATCTGGTAATCATCTGATGTATCAGGAATTTGCCAGCAAACACCCGACTTGTGATATTCCTTTTTATGGCGTGCCGGTCAAACGCCGCGAATGGTTAGGCGTGTTGCATCTGAAAGGTTTCTTGTTTGATAACACCCTGCTCTATTCTGGCGCCAGCCTGAACAATGTTTACCTGCACCAGCTGGATCGCTACCGTTTCGATCGTTACCACCAAATTCAGAATGCCGATCTGGCCGACAGCTTTGCGCGGTTGATCTTACGCCATTTTGTCAACGATGCTGCGGTACCGCGGTTAGATAAAACCCAGATCCCGGCTATCAAACAGATCAAAGCCGAACAGCGTCGTTTCCGTCGTCGTTTACAAGCCGGTCGTTATGAGTTTGAAGAGAGCGTCATTGGCCCACGGCAATTTGGGGTGACACCGTTAATTGGATTAGGTAAACGCGGTAATCGCTTAAATCGTGTGATCCGCGATCTGGTGCGCAGTGCATCGCAGGAAATCTTTATCTGCACGCCCTATTTTAACCCGCCCAGCTCGCTGGCACGGGATATCAGTGGCCTGCTGCAACGGAAAGTAAAAGTCACCATTGTGGTCGGTGATAAGACCGCTAATGATTTCTATATTCCACCTTGCGAACCGTTTAAAACGGTCGGTGGTTTACCTTATCTGTATGAAATTAATCTGCGCCGTTTTGCCAACCGTTATCAAAACTACATTGATAACGGACAGCTCAACATTATGCTGTGGCAGCATGAGCAGCACTCGTACCACCTGAAAGGCATTTTTGTGGATGACCAGTTAAGCCTCATTACTGGCAGTAATCTGAATCCACGCGCCTGGGCACTCGATCTGGAAAACGGCATGTTATTACGTGATCCGCATCGTCTGTTGTGTGAACGTTTTGCCGCAGAACGGGAAAATATTTTGCAGCATACCCGTCGTTTGACCCATTTCAGCGAACTGGAACAGTTACAAGATTATCCCGATGCAGTGAAACGCTTGCTCACCCGGATCCAGCGTTTTAAAGCTCATATCCTGCTGAAGCAAATTCTGTAACTTTTTAGATAACCCCTTAAAACGCTCAACCAAAGTTGAGCGTTTTTTTTATCCTTTTCCGAAAAATGATTCATCTAATTCGCATAAAGTCAAAGCATATGAAATTCATATAAATCCGCACATAAATGTATTCAAATGAATATTATTGGTGTAAGTTTGAGCGTTATTGTTTGGGTTTAAACTAGCCAAATGCTGAAAAATATAAATTATTCGAAATAAAAAGCGCGGAGTTACCAATGGAAAATAACATTTTAATATTAGAAGAAAGCAATATTCATCAGCTGACAAGACTAAATTTACCAATGTATTCCCAAATATTGGTAACGACATCACAGCAAGATGGAAAGATCTCTATCTTAACAGCAAAGATTCTGCTGGCCATCCAATTGCAACATCAACTCAATATTCAGTTGCTGGTTAACGCTGCACTCGCACCAGATATGAATATTTTCTGGGCATGGTTACTCGGTAAATTAGCCGCAACCGAGCCTGATGCACAAATTACCGTGTTATCAAACAGCAGTCAGGAACACCAACCATTAATTGAACTCTGTTCTGAACACCACCCGTCTGTGCAGCTACTGCAAGTAATGGACGAAACAAAAAAAAAGTCCGATGAATCAGTGCAGGTAGTCGCTATTGCACCATCACTGGTGCAAGAAACTGGACCAATTGCTGCCGTCCTCGAATCAAACAACCTGCAAATCACGGTTGAACAAGAGAAAGCGACGATTGTGATGCCAATTAAGGCTGAGCCTGCCGCTGCCGTGTTAACCGATATTCACTCCGTTGAACTGACAGAAAAACGGTCTGAAATCGCAGAAATGATCAAAGAAAAAGAAGAACGAAAGCTCAAAAATGAACAAATAATCAATGCGTTAATGAAGAAAGTATCTGAATTTCCATACAAAATTATCGAAAGCAAACCAGTTTCATCATTGATGCAAGATCAAGTTGTTGACCCCAATAGCCAGATTTTGCTTGGCTAATTTTTAGCTAACAATTCAATGGGATAAAAAAAGCCCGGCGATGAATAATCGACCGGGCCTTTTTCTGGGTCGTAAAACAGTTAATCAGCCACAGGAGCTGTCAACGATGCGCCAGGGTTTGCCATTTCCGCTTCCATTTGGGCAAAATCTTGCTGCATCCGCATGGATGGTGCTTTATCCAGTAAACTGAACAGGATGATCGCGGCACCAGACAGTAAGAAACCAGGCACCATTTCATACAGACCAAACCAGGCGGCATTACGCCAAACAATCACGGTCAACGCACCCACCAACATACCGGCCAATGCGCCATTGCGCGTCATGCGCGGCCACAGCAGTGATAAAACCACCACCGGACCAAACGCGGCACCAAAACCGGCCCAGGCATAACCCACCAGACCCAGCACTTTACTTGCCGGATCACGGGCAATCACAATGGCAATCACTGCTACCAGTAACACCATCAGGCGGCCAATCCATACCAGTTCTTTTTGTGAAGCGTTCGGGCGGAAGAATACTTTGTAAAAATCTTCAGTCAGTGCCGAGGAAGAAACCAGCAACTGACAAGATAAGGTGCTCATGACCGCGGCTAATATAGCCGACAGCAACACACCGGCAATCCATGGATTAAACAGCAATTGCGACAACGCAATAAAGACGGTTTCGTGGTTTGCCTGTACAGACCCGCTTTGGGTCGGATTTGCGGCAAAATAAGCGATACCGAAGTAACCAACCGCAACCGCACCACCCAGACACAAGATCATCCAGGTCATGCCGATCCGGCGGGCATTTGGCATGGCGTCGACCGAACTGATCGCCATAAAACGCGCCAGAATATGCGGCTGCCCCATATAACCTAACCCCCATGCCATCAACGAAATGATGCCGATCGAGGTGGTGCCATGGAACATATCACTGTATTTCACGTCCAGCGAATTGATCGCCTGCACGGCACCAGCAAAACCGCCGGCATGCATGATCACCATGACTGGCGTGAGTAACAGAGCAAAAATCATCAACGATGCCTGTACGGTGTCGGTCCAGCTAACCGCTAAGAAACCACCAACAAACACATACAGGATCGTCGCCGCAGCACCGGCCCACAGCGCCGTGTCGTAACTCAGCCCGAACGTTTGCTCAAACAAACGAGCACCAGCCACCATGCCGGAGGCACAGTAAATGGTAAAGAACACCAGGATCACCAACGCTGCGATCACACGCAGGATTTTGGTTTGGTCTTCAAAACGATGGGTAAAATAATCCGGCAGTGTTAACGCATTACGGGTGATTTCGGTATACACACGTAACCGACCCGCGACAAATTGCCAGTTAAACCAGGCACCGATAATCAAACCAATGGCGATCCAGCTTTCAGAAACGCCTGACGCATAAACAGCACCCGGTAAGCCCAGCAACAACCAGCCACTCATGTCCGATGCACCAGCACTCATGGCAGTCACAAAACTACCCAGACTACGGCCACCGAGAATATAGTCGGACAGATCGCGGGTATAACGCCATGCGGCAAAACCGATACCGATCATCGCCAGAATGTAGATGACGAACGTAATCGTCGTCGGATTAGTAAAGTTCACAGGCTTCCTCTCCCATGGGTTAAACAGAATACGGAACGCATAACTGCCGTATATTAAAAAAGAGTCGAATAATAACGTATTCCCCTACCAAGTGCGATGTTATCTGCACAATCGCACCATGTTCGCGGCAAAAAGCCGTTATTTTATTCTTGGTTGTAAAAATAAATAACTATCTGTGCATTTGTTTTATTTACTTAAACGTAAACATCCATGCGTGCTGATTATTCAACTAAAACAGCTGTGCCATACTTGGTTTATCGACCTAAATCAGTGCGGAGATCATCATGACCAGCCAGTTCCGACAAGAAGAAGACCTGTTAGGTTGCATGCAGGTAGATAACCAACATTACTATGGTATTCATACCTTGCGGGCGGTAGACAACTTCCAAATCAGCCAGCAACGGATCAGCGACGTACCGGCCTTTATCTACGGTTTATTGCACACCAAAAAAGCCGCCGCATTAGCGAACCGTGCGCTTGGTACGTTAGATGCGCATAAAGCCGACATGATCATAACCGCTTGTGATCTGATGTTATCAACCGAACGCTGCTTCGATCAGTTTCCGATCGATTTGTTTCAAGGTGGTGCCGGCACCTCGGTCAATATGAACGTCAATGAAGTGATCGCTAATCTGGCGCTCGAGTTACAAGGTCAGCCCAAAGGCACGTATGAGATCTTAAATCCGAACGACGATGTGAATCGCTGCCAATCAACTAATGATGTCTACCCGACCGCATTTCGGGTGGCGTTATATGAAAGCACCTTCGGGTTGTTAAAACAGCTGAAAAAACTGATCAAAGCTTTTGATGATAAGGCCATCAGTTTTAATGACGTGTTGAAAATGGGCCGCACCCAACTGCAAGATGCCGTGCCAATGACACTCGGGCAGGAATTTCATGCCTTTGCGGTGACATTACGCGAAGAAATCAAAAGCATTGGCCGTTGTCAGGAACTGTTGCTGGAAGTGAATTTGGGCGCCACCGCCATTGGCACCGGCATGAACACGCCGCCGGATTACTCTGCACTGGCGATCCGTTATCTGGCGGAAATCACCGGCCACAGTTATGTACCGGCGGAAGATCTGATCGAGGCCACTTCTGACTGCGGTGCATATCTGATCCTGCACAGTGCCTATAAACGACTGGCGATGAAACTATCGAAGATCTGTAACGATTTACGTCTGCTCAGTTCTGGCCCGCGCGCTGGTCTGCACGAAATCAACCTGCCACAACGGCAGGCCGGTTCATCCATCATGCCGGCAAAAGTTAATCCGGTGATCCCGGAGGTGGTGAATCAGGTTTGCTTTAAGGTGATTGGCAACGATGTCACCGTCACCATGGCCGCCGAAGCGGGCCAATTACAGCTCAACGTAATGGAACCGGTGATAGCACAATGTATGTTTGAATCGCTCAGCCTGCTCAGTAATGCCTGTATTTGTCTGCGCGAAAAATGTGTGGAAGGCATTACTGCCAATAAAGAGCGTTGCGAAGCGTATGTGTTCAGCTCAATTGGGCTCATCACCTTCCTGACTCCGTATATCGGCCATCATGCGTGTGATGAGATCGGCAAAGAGTGTGTCGCAACCGGCAAATCAGTTCGTGAAGCAGTCCTAGAGCGCGGGTTGCTCACTGAAGCGCAATTAAACGATATCTTCTCAGTCGAAAACCTGAAAAAACCACGTTATCCCGGTAAACCGCGTTAAACCATCAACCCAGAGCCAGCTAACCGACTGGCTCTGGGTTTTGCATTAGCGTTTCGTATTTTTCCACTCGCCGACCAATGCTTTCGGCAACGGCAGATAACCGTTATGGGCCTGCAACGGTCGATTGTCAGCACCAGGTTCCAACGCAATGTAATAACCGTTGATATGCGCCAGTGACATACAATCGTCCACTTCATACAAATCATCGGTATGTAATGCCTGCGTGCCAGGTAGCAGTGTTTTTTTCGCCCGCGCCTTTACCTCCTGACTGTTTTGCGCAACCATAAAAGCCGTCGCGTGTAGCTCGCCGATATAATCTGCGTGATAGGCACCCAGATTAATAAAATAGAGCTGCTGCTCTGACACTGGCTTGTCAGCTACCAACCTCACCCGATAACCATCCACGACATCCAGCTCGATCCAACAATCGATATGCAGACCCTCTGGTGAGCCAAACCATAACTCCAACAATTGCGGATAAGTTTGCTCAATGCTCTCGCCCACTACAAATACAACATCATGCAGTTCAATATTGGCTTTGGGGGCCCGCCCGCCCAGATAGACGGCAAATAGTTTCTGAGTCATGTTTTATTCCGTTTGTTGTAATAACTGACGCACAAAGTTAGGTAAGGCTAATGCGGCTTGATGTGTGTCGCCATTGTAATAGTTCAGCCCGGTAATGCCGCGCTGCTGCAAACGCTGTTCAACCGTGTTGGCATCCAGCCGTTTCGGATCGCGCAATTGACTGGCACAGGCCATGCCCCAGAAACCACCGTACAAAGTGATCGGTACTAACATCGGCCGCACCACCCGAAATACCGTTTTTAATTCATCAAACAGATTCCGAAAGCGGGTCGCGTGGAACTGCGGTGAACCAATATGCAGGGATAACAAACCATGCTCGCCAATCAGGCGCGCGCAGTCGGCAAAAAAGGCACGGGTATACAGGGGTTCGGCATAACCTTGCGGATCGGTCAAATCGAGCACAATCAAATCGAATTGTTGTTGTGATTCCGCCACATATTTTAAGCCATCGCCGATAACCAGCTGCAAACGCGGGTCATGAAACGCGCCTTGATGAACTTTCGCGAAATATTCATCGGCAATAGCCACCACACCGGCATCCAGCTCACAAACGACAACCTGTTCGATACCGGGATATTTCAGCAGTTGGCGCGCCGAACCACCATCACCACCACCGATAATTAACGCAGTGTGTGGATCCGGGTGCGTGATAGCCGGAATATGGTTCAGATTTTCATGATAAAACCATTCATCGGCTTCCGAAGTCATCAGGTAACCATCCAGACGAAATACCCGACCAAAAGCCGCCGTTTCCATCACCTCAATGTGTTGGTACGGGCTGATAAAATCATCCAACACCTCACCGGAGCGAAAGACAAAACCCACATCCGGCGTCAGCCATTCGGTAATAAATTGTTCCGTCAGAAGGCTTTTGTTTTTCTTCATGCTCCCTCAATATCCCGGTCTGCCCGACTACATGCTATACCCTTCGTACTTGAAGTTGCAGCGTCGTTGACGACGTTCACTCACCCCAATCACATAGTCTATCTATGCTCATGGGGATTAGCTCACTGGTCGCCTTGCTGCAACGCCAATTACTTTGGGTATATGTTAACAATCATCACGTTATAATAGATTCTTTCTCGGCGAAGTCCGTGTGCTGAATTATATTTATCGTATTGCATTAACGAGGAAAAATGATGAAAACAATCACTGGGCTCTTAATTACTCTCTTCTTTCTGAGCGCGTGCAACACCATCCACGGCATGGGACAGGATATCCAGCGTGGTGGTGAAAAAGTCAAAGATGCCGCCACCAGCGTACAACAGAAACTGTAACCTCATTACATGCTGACGGAACTCGATCCATTACTGCTATTCGCCAATATTGTGATCGGTTCTATCGGCACCGGTTACTTTATCTATGGCAAACGTCAGTCCCATCTTTTGGCCTTCCTGGCTGGCATAGGTCTGATTGCACTGACCTTTGTTGTCACTGATTTAGGCTGGCTTTGTCTGTGGGCGATGTTGCTGATGGCTGCCCCAAAACTTCTGGGGCAGTATTTCTGAACTTATTTATGCTGATGCAGCGCTGATACTTTTTGGCAGGAAGAACGATACACTTCCGGGATCTGTTCCAGCGCATTGACCGTGATATCCAAGTCACGCAATAAGCCGTCTTTGACATCATAGATCCAGCCATGCACCGCCAGTTCCTGCTCACGGCGCCACGCATTCTGCACAATCGATGTGTAACAAACATTCGCGACCTGTTCGAGCACATTCAGCTCGCACATATAGTCTTGGCGTTCATGTTCATCTTCAATCTCATCGATATCAGCACGATATTTGTAATTGATATCTTTGATGTTGCGTAGCCAGTTATCAATCAACCCATATTCGTTGTTACCCATCGCGGCAATGACGCCACCACAGTGATAATGGCCACACACGATGATGTGTTTCACCTTCAACACTTCCACCGCATATTGGATCACCGACAGACAGTTAAAATCGGTGTGTACCACCAGATTCGCCACGTTGCGATGCACAAATACATCGCCTGGTAATAAACCGAGCAATTCATTCGCCGGCACTCGACTATCCGAGCAACCGATCCACAAATATTCGGGTGCTTGTTGTGAGGCCAGTTTTTCAAAAAACTGAGGGTCTTCCGCTTTGATCTGCTCAGCCCATTGGCGATTTTGTTCAAATAATTGCTTCAGCAGTTTCATGCTGTTCTCCCTTTTACTGCCAAAAAAAAGGCCTCGCTAAAGAGACCTTTCGTGGTTTAGTCAGGCTTACGCCTCCAGCACATCCTTGAGCTTCTTCAACGCGTTCTTTTCCAGCTGTCGCACGCGCTCCGCCGAGACACCATAACGATCGGCCAACTCTTGCAGTGTCAGCTTGTTATCTTCATCCAACCAACGGGCACGGATGATCTGCTGGCTACGCTCATCGAGACCTTGCAGGGCATAGGCCAGACGGTGTTCAGCATGGTTGTCCCAGTTACTATTTTCATACACGGCAGCCAGGTCAGATGATTTATCTTCCAGATAGTGCGCCGGTGCAAAATTGCTTTCGCTGTCGTCATCGTCGTAACCGTCGAAGGAGTGATCCTGACCACTCATGCGCGCTTCCATCTCGGTCACATCTTCTGGTGACACGCCTAATTCATCGGCGACGGTGCGCACTTCATCTTGGTTAAACCAACCGAGGCGTTTTTTATTTTTGCGCAAGTTGAAGAACAACTTACGTTGCGCTTTGGTGGTGGCGACTTTGACCATACGCCAGTTACGCAGCACATATTCATGAATTTCGGCTTTGATCCAATGTACCGCAAACGAGACCAGACGCACACCGACGGTTGGATCAAAGCGTTTTACCGCTTTCATCAAGCCGATGTTACCTTCCTGAACCAGATCCGCTTGCGGCAATCCATAGCCAGAATAGTTGCGTGCGATGTGCACCACAAAACGCAGATGTGACATAACCAACTGACGGGCAGCTTCCAAATCACCATGGTTTTGTAATTGTTCAGCCAGTTCCCGTTCTTTTTCAGCCGTCAGCATCGGTATGCTGTTTACCGCCTGAATATAGCCCTCAAGACTACCCTGAGGAACTAGAACTAAATTGCGCTGAAGTGCAGTACTCATCGAATACCTCTTTTACCTTACGTCGAATGCTTCATTCAAAGGTGGTGTAATAACATATCCCGCAAGCAATCGGGATATTTAAACTTGTTCAATATCAAGTTTTGCATATCTTGTCACGCTTGTTAACAAATTTTAGACATAAAAAAGGGGAGACCTAAAGACTCCCCGAAATCTGAGCATGTTTCCGATATACCAAGTATCAAAAATACATCATCACCAAGCCAAAGGAGAAAGATAACTTTCCCAACAGAATTAACCCTCAAATAATCAGACAGCGCGTTTGCACAAAAGTTCACTTTTTCTTCAAAAATTTTCAAATTAATTTGTGCATGCTACTTTTGGCCTGATGACAGCCATCTTTATTTGGGTTCAATCTCGCTTAGGTGTTTATGTACGGAAAACCACGCCGCGCCCATACTGAGTGAAACGCCAAGCAGGATCAGCAAACCACCATCGGCAGAGCCCAAGCCCACCAGACGGAAACTGCTGTCATATAATTCGGCCAGATACGTGACCGCTTTCTCACTGAGTAACAGCAGCACTTCTGACAACCACCAGGCCACTAAACCACCGACCGCACCATACCAGAAGCCTAAATAAAGAAACGGTCGCTGGATAAAGCCATCGGTGGCCCCCACCAGTTTCATGACCTCAATTTCCGCCCGACGGTTAAAGATATATAAGCGCAAGGTGTTGGCCACCGTCAGCAACAGCCCGATAACCAGAAAACCCGCAAATACATGCACCAACTGACGCGCCAGACCGATGATGCCGTTCAGCCGGGTCACCCACTGAATATCCAGTTTGCCCTGCTGGACCGCACTTTCCTGCCGCAGGCTTTGCAGTAACTGTTCGCTTTGCTGTGGGGTGCGGAAAGCTTGCCGAGGTGTCACTTCAATTACCGGCGGTAGCGGGTTATCCGACAGATAGGCTTGCGCTTCAGAAAAACCGGACAGCGCCTTAAATTCACTCATGCCTTGTTCCGGCGAGATGTAACGCACCGATTCCACCTGATTGTTTTGCCGGATGCGATCTTGCAGAGCCTGCAGCTCCGTTTCGGTGGTGCCTTTTTGCAGATACAGGGTAATTTGCGTGCCGTTTTCCCACTGTGCGGTGACGTTTTCGGCATTTTTCAAAATCACCAGCAAGGTCGCTGGTAACGCCAGACTGACCCCGATCACACCAATTGTCATCAAGGATGTCAGTGGGGTATGCCAGATCTCACGCATGGTTTGTCGCAGTTGCTGAATATGGATAAACAACCACAGTGAAAAACGACTGCCCTGCCCCGGTGTGGGCTGCACATGTGAAGTCGGTTTACGCGCCATGTTCTGCCCCCAAGCTGTCTTCCACTAAACGTCCGTGCTGCAACACCAATTTACGTTGCCCGCTTTCGGCAATCAGCGCTTGGTCATGGCTGGCAATCAACACCGCAACACCTTGAGCGTTCAATTCACGGAACAGTTGCATGATGTCATGCGCCAGCGCAGCATCGAGGTTACCGGTCGGTTCGTCGGCCAGCAGTAACGGCGGCATATTCACAATCGCGCGGGCAATACCGACGCGTTGCTGTTCACCACCGGAGAGCATCATTGGGACATGCTGCGCTTTGTTATGCAGGTGGACTTTATCCAGTGCGGCCATGACGCGTTTTTGTATTTCCAGCGGGGAGGCACCGGCGATCTGCAGTGGCAATGCCACGTTGTCGAAGACGGAACGGTCGAGCAGCAGACGGTGATCTTGGAAAATCATGCCGATCTGGCGGCGGATAAACGGCACATCCGCTTTGGTGATCTGCGAAAGATCACGGCGGTTGAACAGAATACGGCCATCGGAAGGCCGCTCCTGCACGCTGATCAGTTTCAGTAAGGTACTTTTACCCGCCCCGGAATGGCCGGTCAGAAACGCCATTTCACCAGAACGCAGCTGGAAGCTGACCTTTTGCAGTGCCATGTGTCCACCGCTGTACACCTTACTGACATGGTCGAACTGGATCATGGTTTAGTGTTGTTCTCCGCCAAACAGCGCTTCGATAAAATCATTGGCTTCGAATGGTCGTAAATCTTCAATCGCTTCACCAACACCGATATAACGAATGGGGATACCAAACTGATTGGCAATGGCGAAAATCACCCCGCCTTTCGCCGTACCATCGAGTTTGGTCAGGGTAATACCATTGACTCCCACGGCTTCACCGAACAATTTCGCCTGGCTGATCGCATTCTGACCAGTGCTGGCATCGAGCGTCAGCATCACTTCGTGCGGGGCGCTGTCATCCAGTTTTTTCATCACCCGCACGATCTTTTTCAGCTCTTCCATCAGGTGACTTTTGTTCTGCAAACGGCCTGCGGTGTCGGCAATCAAGATGTCGATGTTGCGTGATCTCGCCGCCTGAATGGCATCGAAGATCACGGACGCAGAGTCCGCACCAGTATGCTGGGCAATGACCGGAATATGGTTGCGTTGCCCCCACACCTGCAGTTGTTCAACGGCTGCGGCACGGAAGGTGTCGCCTGCTGCCAACATCACCGACTTACCTTGTGCCTGGAAATGTTTGGCTAACTTACCGATAGTCGTGGTTTTCCCCACGCCATTCACACCCACCATCAAAATGACATACGGTGTTTTACTGCTGTCGATCTGCAGCGGCTGGCTGACTGGTTGCAGAATTGCCGCCATTTCCTGCTTCAACAGCTCATACAATGCTTCGGCATCTTTTAGCTGGTTTAATTTGGCCTGTTTGGTCAGGTTTTGCATGATGCGCTGCGTGGTTTCGACACCTAAGTCTGCAGTCAGCAACTGGGTTTCCAGTTCATCAAACAGGTCATCATCGAGTTTTTTACCGCGAAACAGCGCCATGAACCCGGCACCGATCGATTCACGGGTACGCATCAGCCCTTTAACTAAACGGCTGAATAGTCCGGCACGTTTTGGGCGCTCTTGCGTCTCTTCGTGAAATTCCGCCGCCTCGGCAGAATCAGTTGCAATAAAGTCGCTGACGGAATCATCTACCGGCGTTTCTGGTTCGAAAACAACCTCTGGCTCCGCCGTTTCGGTAATTACGACTTCAGCTTCCACCACAACAGGTTCTGCTTCTGTGGTGTGGGGTGTTATTTCTGGTTCAATCGACGGCGCAACCACAACTTGTTCAGGCGTTGGTTGTTCGACTACCGGTGTGGTTTTTGCTGTTTCTTCCGGGGCTGCTTTATCTTTCGAGCCCCGGCCGAACCAGGAGAAAAGTCCTTTTGCCATTAACGATTACTCACTTGCTGCATTGACTGCTAGAATGCCGCCTTCGCTGGCGATGACGGAACATAAACTGGGCGTCATACTACCACCTTTTCCTGCTTTTGATGAAGAAACCCCATGGCGCGTAGCAAAACTTCCTCTCCTCGTTCCACCCCAACGGCTGGCCGTGCCGGTAGCATCCGCCTGATCAGTGGCCAATGGCGTGGACGCAAATTACCGGTGCATGACGTTGAAGGGCTGCGCCCGACCACCGATCGGGTAAAAGAGACGTTATTCAACTGGTTAGCCACCGATGTGCGCGATAGTCGCTGCCTGGATGTGTTTGCCGGAAGTGGCAGTTTGGGATTTGAAGCACTCTCCCGCTATGCCAGTTATGTCATGATGATCGAACAAGAGCCGAAAGCCGCCCGTCAGTTACAGGCTAATTTGCAGACCCTGCAGTGTACGCAGGCGCAGGTCGTCTGCCGTGATTCCTTACAGGTGCTACAGGCCGGCTGTAATGAGCCGTTCGAGCTGGTATTTTTAGACCCACCGTTTCGTAAAGAGCTACTGACTGCCGTGATCCCCTTACTGGAACAGCAAGGTTGGCTGGCCGATAGGGCGTTGATTTATCTGGAACGGGAAAACGAAGGTACTGCACCGCTGATCCCAGCGAACTGGCAATTATTAAAAGACAAACAGGCTGGACAGGTGTGTTACCAGCTGTATTTGCGGGAGAGTCCAACATCATGAAATGGTTGTTTTTATTTTTAGCCAAGTTGATAGTTATGGGGTTTTGGCTGGGTAGTGTGTATTTCACCTTTATTCACCCGCTGGAAGGAAAAATTCACACCCTGATCCCAGTGTTTGCGGTGTTAGTACTGACGGTGCATGGTATCCAAGCCGCGATCATGACACTGGTGGCGAAAGATATGATCAAGCTGACCAAGCGCGATTACATTGAGCTATTGCTGTTTGGTTTCTTCCGCATGATTGAGTTACGGGGCGCCATTTATGACGCAGCCCAGAAGAAAAAAGCGGAAATTGAGGCAAAAAGAAAGGCAGTCTGAAGACTGCCTTTCCATTTCATTCGTCCGGGTATTAACGATGCAGATATTGCACCGCCCCATCGAGTAACATCTGCACCGAGATCATCACCAGCAACATCCCCATCAGCCGTTCCATTGCCGTCAGCACGCGTTCACCGAGCAGTTTATGTACTTGTTCGTAGAACATCAGAATGATTGCCGATGCGCCCCACGATAATAACAGGGCCAGCACCCAATCCATCATCTGCGCCGGATATTGATGCGACAACAGCACTAATGCGGCCAAAATAGAGGGGCCGGCAATCATCGGGATCGCCATCGGCACAATCAATGGCTCTTCGCCTTCCGGCAAACCGGTAACACCGCCTTCGCCAGGAAAAATCATCCGCAGGGCGATCAGGAATAATACGATGCCACCCGCGATGCTGACCGCTTCCTGTTTCAGATTCAGCAGATTTAATAACTCCTGCCCCGTGAACAGAAACACCAGCATAACCACCAAAGAAATCAGCAATTCCCGGATCATCACCTTGCGGCGACGCCCTTCTGGTAACGGACGTAAAATTGACAGAAAAATCGGTAAATTCCCGACCGGATCCATAATCAAAAATAACATTACTGCCGCTGTAATCACGCTCATATGCTGTAATCCGAAAGAAAGGCAAAATAAAAGAGGGTAAAGGAGCACTAGTCTAGCAAAACAGAGAACAACAGGCGATGTTCGTCGTTCTGCCTGCATTTATTGAGAAAAAACCTATACTCAAATCAGTAACCTCTGCACGCAAATTTGCGGCAGCAGCTTTGTTCCACAGGAGGCTCCTATGTCGACTGCTTTGACTCTGCATCCCCGTTCATTGGCCGCGGCATTAAGCGGATTAACCTTATTGCTAAGTGCAACCACCAGCGCTGCGGATGTTTCAATGGCGTTAGGCCACTCCGCTGACAACACCATGACTTATCGCGTCGGACTGCAATTCCCATGGCAAGATCACTGGTTTGATTCGGATTTTGGCCGGCTCGGTGGTTATTGCACACTCGGTTATACCTACTGGGAAAGTGATAATGCGGTGAACACCCACAGCTTATCCGCCTCACCGGTGCTAACTTATGAATTTGGCTCGGCCAATTCCGCCGTACTGCCATTTGTGGAAGCCGGGATCGGCTTAGCCGCATTTAGTCGAAATAAAATCGAAGATCGAGAGCTGGGTTCCAGCGTGAATTTTGAAGATCGACTGGGCATTGGTGTGCGGTTTTATCAACGGCATACCATTGGCATACAGGCATTACATTATTCTAATGCCGGTCTCAGTTCACACAATGCCGGTATCGAGTCGTATAACGCCTATTACCGGTTTAATTTCTGAAGTCCATTACTCAAGAAACAAAAATGGTGCACGTATACGGCACCATTTTTGTTGTATTCCGCGTAACGCGATCAATGCTGACAGATATGTTCTTCGCGGGTATTAAAACCATCGTCTGCCGCCACGAATTTGCCTTTCGCTTCCAGGAAATCAATCAGCTGCAAAGCAGTCATATCTTCTGCACTGCAGGTATGAAAGCGGGTATCCGCCCCAAAGCGGGTTTCGATAGCAGATTTCAAGCTGTCGCGGGTAAATTGACCGCCCAACTCCAGCATCATGTGCATGACATCGTGACCGTGTACGGATTGGCTCATGGCAAACTCCTTTTCATTAATGATGCATCATTTAAGCATCATTAACCCTCAGCAGCGCCGGTACAGATCAATAAAGCAGCAAAAAATAACCCCGGCATCCTGCCAGGGTTATCGGGGGCACACTCCGGTTTACTTCTCATCTACTCAATAGTTTAGCTGACCACTCATTAACTACTGTAAGCAAACTCTCATATTTAGTGTCAGACGATACATCTCGTTTACATTTTTAATTCCCAGACCTTCGAGTTGTACATCTGGTTACAGAATGACAATGCTTTTTTAAGCTTCGCTAAAGGTTCACTCGTCATGCTGTATCTCATCAACGAGAACAAAACCTTTTTTCCAATGGTGCCATCGATCTCGCTGTGGTGATCCTAAAACGTTCATACAACACGAATAACCTATGCTTGAAATAGAGCGCAGTAATGCTCTTCCAAGGATGACTTACGAGGCTTAACTATCATGAGTTTTTTGCCTTTTTCACGCCCTGCGATTGGGGATGAAGAAATAGCAGCAGTAACCCAGGTACTGAAATCCGGCTGGATCACCACTGGCCCGAAAAATCAGGAACTGGAACAGCTGTTTTGCCAGACATTTGGCTGTAAACATGCCATTGCCGTCAGTTCAGCCACAGCGGGAATGCATGTCACGCTAATGGCGTTAAATATTGGCCCGGGTGATGAAGTGATCACACCGTCGCAAACCTGGGTGTCGACAATCAATATCATCACGCTGTTGGGCGCGACCCCGGTGTTTGTGGAGGTCGACCGCGACACGCTGATGGTCGATGCAGCACGAATTGCCAAAGCAATTACGCCGCGCACTAAAGCCATTATCCCGGTGCATTATGCCGGCGCCCCCGCCGATCTGGATCCAATTTATGCACTGGCCGCCCAGCATCAGATTGCGGTAGTGGAAGATGCGGCGCATGCCATCGGCACACGTTACCGCGAACGTTGGATTGGTGCACAAGGCACCGCTGTTTTCTCTTTTCATGCCATCAAAAATGTAACCTGTGCCGAAGGTGGACTGATCACCACTGATGATGATGACTTCGCCGCTAAAGTGCGCATGCTGAAATTTCATGGCTTGGGTGTGGATGCGTTTGATCGCCAGATGCAAGGCCGTAAACCACAAGCCGAAGTGATCACCCCCGGTTACAAATACAATCTGGCAGATATCAATGCTGCAATAGCCGTGGTGCAGCTGCATCGTCTGCCCAAACTCAATGCCCGCCGCGCGGTATTGGTCGCCCGTTACCGTGAGTTGTTAGCAGATACCCCGCTGCAACCATTAGCAGTGCCGGATTACCCGCATTTGCACAGTAATCATCTGTTTATGGTGCGTGTGGATGCCAAGCGTTGCGGCATTGATCGCGATGCCTTTATGCAAGCCTTACAACAGCAAGAAATTGGTACTGGTTTACATTTCCGCGCCGCGCATACCCAAAAGTATTACCGCGAAAAATATCCGGAAGTTTCCCTGCCCGATACCGAGTGGAATTCTGCCTGCCTTTGCACGCTGCCACTCTTCCCCGATATGACCGATGACGATTTAGAACGTGTCGTTCGTGCGATCCACCAAGTATTGGAGTCTAACCGTGTCTGAAGTGAACACTTTTCAGTTAGTGTCGGTTGTTATCCCGGTTTACAACGAAGAAGCCAGTCTACCTGAGCTGTTACGTCGTACGCTGGCAGCGTGTGAGCAAATCGGTTCCCCCTATGAAATAGTACTGGTCGATGACGGCAGCCGTGATCGTTCGGCCGAAATGCTGACTGCTGCCGCCAATACCCCGGATAGCCGAATTGTCGCCGTGATCCTGAACCGGAATTATGGTCAGCACTCGGCGGTAATGGCTGGTTTTGAAAGTGCGCGTGGTGATCTGATAATTACGCTGGATGCCGACTTACAAAATCCGCCGGAAGAGATCCCACGGCTGGTGAAAACTGCCGCTGAAGGCGGTTATGACGTGGTTGGTACGATCCGCATGAACCGGCAGGACAGTTTTTTCCGCAAAAGTGCATCGAAAGTGATCAATCGGATGGTGAAACGGGCAACCGGTCAAGAGATGAGTGACTACGGCTGTATGTTGCGTGCTTATCGCCGCTCGATCATCGATGCGATGTTGCAATGTCAGGAACGCAGCACCTTTATTCCCATTTTAGCGAACAGTTTTGCCCGCAACACCATCGAACTGCCAGTGATGCATGCCGAACGTGAGCATGGGGAATCGAAATACGACTTGTTGAAACTCATCAATCTGATGTTCGACCTGATCACCAGCATGACCACCGCACCGTTACGTTTACTGAGTTTTGTCGGTGGTGCCATTGCCAGTTTAGGGTTTGCGTTGGCATTGCTGTTGTTGATCTTACGTTTTGCACTCGGTGCCACCTGGGCTGCCGATGGGGTGTTTACCCTGTTTGCACTGCTATTCATTTTTATCGGTGCGCAATTTGTCGGTATGGGTTTGCTCGGTGAATACATCGGCCGGATCTACACCGATGTCCGCGCCCGTCCGCGCTATTTTATCCAAACCATTGTTCGTCAGAATGCTGAATCCTCTTCTGTGGAGAAGAAATAATGAAAGCTGTCGTTTTTGCCTATCACGATATTGGCTGCACCGGTATTAAAGCATTGCTGAATGCCGGTTATGATATTCAGGCCGTGTTTACCCATGTGGATGACCAGCAGGAAAATACTTTTTTTGGCTCTGTGGCACAGGTGTGTGCTGAGCACGATTTACCCGTATTTGCACCAGAAGATGCCAACCATCCACTGTGGATTGAACGCATTCAGCGCTTAGCTCCAGATGTTATTTTCTCGTTTTATTACCGCAATCTGCTCAGCCAGGCGATTTTAGATATTGCTCCGCAAGGCGCATTCAATCTGCACGGCTCACTGTTACCGCGCTACCGTGGCCGCGCGCCCGCCAATTGGGTGTTGGTCAACGGCGAAACAGAAACTGGGGTAACGCTGCATAAAATGACAGCAAAACCCGATGCTGGCGCCATCGTGGCACAACAAGTCATCGCAATTGCCAACAGTGATACCGCCTTAACCTTGCACGGTAAGTTACGTTCTGCCGCAGAAAGCCTGCTGGCAGATACGCTGCCAGCAATGAAAGCCGGTAATATTACCTTACAGCCGCAGGATGAATCGAAAGCCAGTTATTTTGGTCGTCGCACTCCTGCCGATGGCGAGATCCATTGGTACAAACCGGCACAGGAAATTTATAACCTGGTTCGTGCCGTGACCCAGCCTTACCCCGGCGCATTCACCTTTGCCGGTGATCGTAAGCTCTTGGTATGGAAAGCCTCGGTGGTGCCAGCACGTGGTGGTAACCATACCCCGGGCACCATCATCTCCATCGACCCGCTGCAGGTTGCCTGTGGTAAAGACGTGCTGGAAATTACCTCAGGGCAATCTGAACAAGGCCTGTTTGTGCGTGGCAGCCAATTAGCCCGTGAGCTGGGTCTAACCGAAGGTTCGGCGCTTGGCCCGAAAGTATCCAGCAGCCTGCAGGCGTTGCGTCGCACGCGGGTACTGATCCTGGGTGTGAATGGGTTTATCGGCAATCACCTGACCGAACGTCTGCTCGATGACGATAAATATGAAGTGTATGGTCTGGATATCGGTTCTGATGCTATTTCCCGTTTCATCGGCAACCCGCATTTCCATTTTGTGGAAGGGGATATCAGCATCCATTCCGAATGGCTGGAATATCACATCAAAAAATGTGATGTCATTCTGCCGCTGGTTGCTATCGCCACACCGATTGAATACACCCGGAATCCACTGCGCGTATTCGAGCTCGATTTTGAAGAAAATCTGAAAATCGTGCGTTATTGCGTGAAATACAATAAACGCATCATTTTTCCTTCTACTTCCGAAGTGTATGGCATGTGTGATGACCAAAGTTTTGATGAAGATAATTCACGTCTGATTGTTGGCCCCATCAACAAACAACGCTGGATCTACTCGGTCTCCAAACAATTGTTGGACCGTGTGATCTGGGCCTACGGCCAAAAAGAAGGGCTGAAATTCACTCTGTTCCGCCCGTTCAACTGGATGGGCCCGCGTTTGGACAATCTGAATGCCGCTCGTATTGGGAGTTCGCGCGCCATCACGCAGCTGATCTTAAATCTGGTGGAAGGTACCCCGATCAAACTGGTCGATGGTGGCGCACAAAAACGCTGCTTTACTGATATTCGTGAAGGGGTGGAAGCGTTGTTCCGTATTATCGAAAACAAAGGTGGTCGTTGCGACGGACAAATCATTAATATCGGTAATCCGGAGAATGAAGCCAGTATTCGTGAAATGGCGGAAATTCTGCTGGCGAAATTTGAAGCGCACCCGCTGCGTGCTCATTTCCCTGCCTTTGCCGGTTTTAATGAGGTGGAAAGCCAGTCGTATTACGGCACCGGTTATCAGGATGTGTCCCATCGCCGCCCGAGCATCAAAAATGCACAGCGCTTAATCAACTGGACACCAACCATTCCAACCGAAGAAACCATTGAAACAACGCTCGACTTCTTCCTGCGTGGTTGTGTAACAGCGGAGTAAAACATGCTTGATGTCGGTTTACGCATCGATGTAGACACGTTTCGGGGCACGCGTGATGGCGTGCCTCGTTTACTCGAATTGCTGGATAAATACGGTATTAAAGGCAGTTTTTTCTTCAGTGTCGGCCCGGATAACATGGGCCGCCATCTCTGGCGACTGCTAAAACCCCAATTCCTGTTGAAAATGCTGCGCTCCAACGCCGCGTCGTTATATGGTTGGGACATCCTGCTCGCAGGCACCGCCTGGCCGGGCAAAAACATTGGCCGACATCTTGGTCAGCTAATGCGTGATGCCGATCTGATGCGACACGAAATTGGCCTGCACGCCTGGGATCATCATGGCTGGCAAGCACACGCCGGTGATTGGCCAGACAGCACGTTGGCCCGACAGCTGGCACTGGGTGTCGAAACTCTGCAGCAAATTTTGGGGCGTCCGATCAATTGCTCTGCCGTAGCCGGCTGGCGCGCCGATGAGCGAGTCGTGCAATCTAAACAGCCGTACGCCTTCCGTTATAACAGCGATTGCCGTGGTACTTCCATTTTCCGCCCACGATTGGCTGATGGTTCATTGGGTACACCGCAAATTCCGGTCACTTTACCCACCTTTGATGAGATCATTGGCAGTGAGATCACCACCGACAATTTTAACCAGCATATCTTGTCATTACTGCGCCCGAATGCGTTGAATGTGTATACCATTCACGCGGAAGTGGAAGGGATCGTCATGGCATCGCTGTTTGAAGATTTATTACAGCGGGCCCAACAAGCGGGCGTGCGTTTTTGTCCATTAGGCGAATTATTACCAGCGACGGAAACATTACCCACTGGGCGCATAGAACGCGCGGTTATTCCCGGACGTGAAGGATGGCTTGGATGTCAGAGATAAAAAATATTGCACAAAAATATACGCATTGGCTGCTGATGCTATTTTTTGCTGTGGCGTATCTGTTACCGCTGAACAACCGGATGTTATGGATACCGGATGAATCGCGATATGCCGAGATCAGCCGCGAAATGATCCAACGGGGTGACTGGATTGTGCCGCACCTGCTGGGGCTACACTATTTCGAAAAACCGATCGCCGGATATTGGTTAAACAGTATCAGCCAGTTGTTATTTGGTGAGTCACATTTTGCTGTCCGTTTTGCCTCCGCGCTTTCCGCTGGCCTCACCGCCTGGTTGATCTACTGGTTTAGCCAACGTTTATTCCACAGTCAGAAAAAAGCGATCGCGGCGGCGGTCTGTTATTTGTCGTTTATTCTGGTGTATGCCATCGGCACTTACAGTGTGCTAGATAGCATGGTGACACTGTGGCTCGATCTGACGCTGGTCTGCTTTTACGTCAGCCTGCAAGCCAACACAACGCGCCAGAAATTAGCCGGTTATGCCCTGATGGGCGTCGCGGCAGGGTTGGGTTTTCTCACCAAAGGGTTTATTTCGCTGGCGGTTCCAGTCATTGTCGCGTTGCCTTATCTGTTTTATCGTCGTCAACTCAATGAGTTACGCTACTTATGGATCGCCCTGCTCACCCTATTACTGGTAAGTTTACCCTGGGCCATCGCCATTCATTTACGCGCACCCGATTACTGGCATTATTTTTTCTGGGTAGAACATATTCAGCGGTTTTCCGGCGCCGATGCGCAACACAAAGCACCATTCTGGTATTACCTGCCGATCCTGATTACTGGTTGTTTGCCATGGTTGGGGTTAGCACCGGCGGCGCTAAAACAAAGCTGGCGGACCACATCCATCCGTCCGGTCGTCGTGTTCTTACTGTTCTGGCTGCTGATCCCGTTTCTGTTTTTCAGCATCGCAAAAGGCAAACTGCCAACTTATATCCTGCCCTGTTTTGCGCCACTGGCCATATTACTGGGTTATGGGATCACTGAATTGCTGACGGAAAAACGCTGGCGGGTGGTACGACAGAATGCCTGGGTCAACATGGCATTTGGTGGCGTGTTACTCGTGGCGGTCTTATTGCTGGGCAGCGGTGTGATCGGGAAACAAGCGTTGTACCTGGCCGATGACCATATGGCACTGACTTTCGCCGTGATCTGTTTTGCCGGCTGGTCGGTCGCAGGCTGGTTCAGTTATCGTAACCCGGCACAATCTTTTTACCTGACCGCACTGTGCCCGTTGGCATTAGGGCTGTTACTTGGCTGGTCACTACCAACAACATTGATTAACTCCAAATTGCCAGAAGCCTTTATTGCACAACATCAACCGGAATTAAGCCGTAGTCGTTTTGTATTGAGTAACGATGTCGGGCTGGCGGTCAGTCTTGGCTGGCAATTACAACGGGATGATATTCAGCTGTATGGTGCCGATGGTGAACTGGCATACGGTCTGGCCGACTCAACTCAAACTGATAAGCGTGTTAAGACAGAAGACTTTGTACAGTGGCTAAACACTGCGCGCCAGCAAGGCAATGTGTCGGTCGTAACCCGCAATAAACCGGGCGAACTGCCTAAAGAGTTGTCAACCGCCGATCAGATCGTGGCGCAGCAAAATTTCACCCTGTTCTATTACCAGCAAGCCACAACGGCTAATCAGGCTGGAAACAGTACCGGCAATACACATGAGTAGTCTTGCCATTATTCTGGTCAGTCTACTCACCTGTATTGGGCAATTATGCCAAAAACAGGCGGTGGAAAATTGGCGACACCGCGCATTAAGCTGGCAGGAAAAGCTGTTTGACCGCTGGTTACTCGGCGGTCTGACTGCGTTAGGGCTAGGTATGTTACTGTGGCTGGTAATCTTGCAGTATGTACCACTCAATATTGCCTACCCAATGCTAAGCCTGAATTTTGTGTTAGTGACGCTGGCCTCGCACTTTTGGTTTAAAGAAAAAACCGGCTGGCGCGGCTGGTGTGGGATCGTCTGCATTATGCTCGGCGTCATCTTAGTAGGCGCACATTTATGAAATATGCATTGCGTGGTTATCTGCTGGCCGGTAGCAGTGTGTTGCTGACCACACTGGCGCAATTGACGATGAAATGGGGCATGATCCATTTACCGCATTTTGGTCTGAGCTGGTTTACATCGCTGATGTTGCTGGACAATAAAGCAGCATTATGTATGGTTGGTAGCGGCATTGTCGCTTATTTGCTGTCGATGTTTTGCTGGCTAAAAGCGTTGCACCATTTACCGCTCAATCGGGCTTATCCATTGTTGAGTGTCAGTTATGCACTGGTGTATTTAGCTACTGCGTTATTACCGTGGTATCAGGAATCGTTGTCTTATAGCCAGACGCTCGGCGTCATATTAATCACCTTTGGCGTCTGGCTCATTATCTCGCGCACACCGGAAAATTAACCGCGATCAGCGACCCATTTCCTGTTTCAGCTTCGCCAAGGCATCATCGACATCGCTGTGCTGCAGTGCCTTAACGCGTTGCTCTAAATCATTGCCATTATGTTGTGTCGCCATTGAACTCGCAGCACTGGCACGCGCTTCCTGTTTTTCCACCTGCGCTTCGAGCTTATCAAAATCAGCCACCAGCGACTGACCACCCACACCGCTGATCTCAGTGGCCGTTTTTTCCTGCGCCGCGGCCAAGTGACTACGGGCTTCCAGTAATTCGATGCGGTTTTGCATCTCCTCATGCTGATTTTTCAGCTCATTGATGCGGCTTTCCAGTTCCCGCACTGAGGGTTCATATTGCGCAATCTGTTCAGTTTGCTGCTGGAGTGTGGTCGCGAACTGCTGCTTGCGGGTCAGACATTCGCGAGCCAGCCCCTCATCGCCACCACTGATTGCTTGGCGTGCCAAACCATCCCAGCGTGCCACTTCCTGCTCGGTTTTATCTTTTCCAGAGCGCATCAACTCATATTCAGCCCGGACATCCAATAAAGCCGATTCGGCACGTTGGATCTGCTCTTCCAGCTCACGCACAATCTGGCGGGCATCACGCCCCGGATCAGCCACCGCATCCAGTGCATCATTTGCCAGCCCTTTGATGGTACGGGATAATTTTTCAAAAATACCTGACATAACACGCTCCGCTTATGTGTTTTTGATTACAAGACCGTTCATTACAAACTATTCATGACACTGCGATCATCACGACCAGGAATCATCATTACCACCGTCAAACGACGATGAGTCATCGTCCCAGCCAGCACTGTTATCATCATTACTGCCATCAAAATCCGGTAAAGCATTCCGCTCATTAGCCGAATCTTCACGGACAACCTCATCACGATACACCACCGTTTCATGCTGACGATTTCCGGCCAGCATTTCGCCTAACACCACGCCAGCAACAACCCCGCCTACGCCACCAAGCATGCTACTGCCTGATGAGGTATTGTTATTGATGATCACGGGCTGTGGCGTTTGTGGTTGCGGATCATGCCAACCCCCTTGTTGTGGTGGCTGCATCACCGGTTCAAATGCTGGCGCACTCACCGGTGCCGGAAATTCACCACTGCGGGCAGCTTGTTGTAAACGCGCAGTTTCCGCCTGTAAATGATGCAACTGCTCATCAGATAACGGCGTGCTTTCTTTACAATGGGCAATGGCTTGCATCAGCGCCTCCCGGTGGGTAGCTAATGCGCTATTAATCTGTTGTTTCTGCGTAGATGAATAACTGGCAGCCCGGCACTCCAGTTCGCTGTCACGCACCGTTTCTGCCTGTTGTAATAACAACGACAGCTGTTCTTGGGCTTGTGCCGCCAATCGGCGTTCTTGTTCTTTGGCTCGTTGTGCATCAGCCCGGTTCATCCACCAGTAAATCACCAGCAACACACCGCCTAACAGCAATAACACCACCGCAAAATAGGAAATCATTGATTTACCTCCACTTTGTTGATGCTCACTCTTGGTGGGATGAATTACTGAGGATGACGTTGTGCGCGTGTTCGATTGCAGAAAAGCCTGCCGTTGTAAGGCGGATTTTTCCGCATTATAGATCTCTTGGAACAACTGCGGTTTTTTCGCGAAATGCAGTGCAGGATCCAACTGTTGCGCTTTCGTCAGCTCCGCCAATGCTTCCTGATGACGTTTTTCTTTGGCGAAAACCTGACCTAACTCATAATGCGCCATCGCACTGTTGGGTTTGTCTTGCAGGGTTTGTTGCAGCAATTGTTCAGCAAGAACAAAATTTCCGGCATGAACAGCATCTGAAACTTCTTTTGGTGATGGCACAGCCCATGCGGGTGCAGTCAGAACCAACAGCAACCACAGAATAAATCGTTTCATGATATTCATTCCTCTTTGTTATCTGCCTCGGATGATCCATTGTCTGATAACAAAAGAGCAACATATTTTATGTTACCGAATATTCCATCGCTTTTACGGGTAAAAAATCACCAAGCGCTCGGGCAAAAATGAGCAGGCCATGCCACATAGGCAGTTGATAAAAAAGGAATAAATTGCAGAAAAACGAAGGGGCGACATCATGTCACCCCTCTACAGGCATCGGTGCCTAAACCGAAGATTTACGTGGAGCACAAATTTTCCGTTGTACACTGCGCAGGCATCCTTGCAGGCATCATCGCCTTCCATGGGGCCACATTTCACGACCGGCTTCCTGCATAACCGCTGTTCCATCACCGGTTATCACCCGTTCCTTTGGGTGTCCCTGTAACCGCATCCGGCGGTTCATCCCGTGTCTCATCCCTAAGTAATGGTTCATCCAGATCCATCACATACGTCCTGTATGATTAATACTAGTGCGCCATTCGAAATAATGTGGTTACGATTTAAACAAAAAATGGATGAGAACGGATTTTGATAATGATAGATATCATGGAATATCAATAGGATAAGTGAGTTTTTCACAGTTAAAAATACCATAGAAACCGCCTTGACGCACAGTAACTATGGCAAATATCCTACATGCCAATCAGCTTAAAATGACATCACTTATTGGTGTTGTATTGTTCAATCAGTAAGTGTGGGTATTTCCGTAACGCAGCACGTAGCTGGTCGTAAGTTAACCCCAGCGCCTGAGCAGTGCGCCGTTGATTAAAATGCTGTTGCTGCAACGCTCGCTGGATCAGACGTTGCTCAAACTGCACCAGCTCTGCTTTTAAATCACAGGTCTCTACCGGTGATACTGATAGCGCGACTATCGGTTCAGATACAGTCGGTTCAGGTACAGTCGGTTCAGGTACAGTGATAGTTGAGCCATGCCGTGAGGTTGTGCGCCAAGGGCTGACAAAAGGATCTAACACCATCTCCGCAACGGGTTGGGTCGGATCGGCATGGCGGTAGATGCTGCGCTCCACTACATTTTTCAACTCGCGCACATTACCCGGCCAATCATGTGCCAGCAGTTGTTGCATCGCCGACGGAGCAAACCCTGAAAAAAAGTCATAACCCAATTCCAGACACATCCGTAGCGCAAAATGCTCGGCCAGCTCGGCAATATCCTCTTTGCGATAACGCAGCGGTGGCAGGTTCAGCACATCAAACGCCAGCCGATCTAACAAATCACCGCGAAAACGCCCTTGCGTAACCAGAGCTGGCAGATCTTCATTACACGCGGCAACTACCCGTACATCAACCTGCAGTGTTTTACTGCCACCAACGCGCTCAAAGCGGCCATATTCAATCACGCGTAACAATTTTTCCTGCACCGGCAAACTGGCGGTCGCCAGCTCATCTAAAAACAGAGTTCCCCCATCAGCACGCTCAAAAAGCCCAGCCCGACTGCGCGTCGCCCCGGTAAAAGCGCCGATTTCATGACCAAACAGTTCCGATTCCAGCAGATTTTCGCTCATAGCGGCACAGTTCACCTGCAGATAGGGCTGTTGCCAGCGCAATGACAGATAGTGCAACCGCTCCGCGATCAGCTCTTTGCCAGTGCCACGCTCGCCCACTAATAACACCGGCCGATTCAGCGGTGCCACTTGCGACGCTTGTTGCAACACCTGATGCCAAAGCTCAGAGCTACCGATTACACGTTGTTTCGGCGCGGTCATTTTATCCACCATAATTTGGCTTTATTAACCATATTTATGGTCTATATAGCCAAACATTCAAGCCATAGGTGGTGATTTTTTAAGCCAGAATAATTAATTACTGGAAAAACAATACATTATAAATCTGGCACAACTTTCGCTGTGTTATAGCCAAAGTAATTGGAGTTGCAGCAAGGCGACGAATGAACGAATCCCCATGAACATAGATAAACTATGTGATTGGGGTGAGTGAACGCGGTCAACGATGCGGCAACTTCAAGTACGAAGGGTATAGAGAAGTCAATCTACAGCAGGAGTTCATCATGGGTATCTTTTCTCGTTTCAGCGACATCATTAATTCCAACCTGACCGCGTTACTAGATCGCGCCGAAGACCCGGCCAAAATGGTACGGATGATGATCCAGGAGATGGAAGAAACACTGGTTGAGGTCCGTACCAGCTCTGCGCGTGTCCTTGCCGATCGTAAAGAGCAGGAGCGTCGTTTACAACGTCTGCAACACGATGCGCTCGACTGGGAAAGCAAAGCCCGTCTGGCATTGAGCAAAGGCCGTGAAGATCTGGCGCGCGCGGCACTGGCCGAAAAACAGGCGGTCGAAGAAACATTGCAATTGGCGGAGCGTGAGCTAAAAGTGATAGAGGAACAACTGACCGTATTACATGAAGAGATCAGTCAGTTGCAGCAAAAACTGGATGACGCGAAAGCCAAACAACAATCGTTATTAGCGCGGGAAAAAACCAGCCGGGCGCGGATGGACATTCGCCGCAGCAGCAATCGCGACAAACTGGAAGAAGCATTCCGAAAATTTGATGCTTACGAGCGCAAAATGGATAACTTAGAGGCACAGGTGGAAGCGCAAGATCTGGGCCGTAGCCGTACCTTACATGACGAATTTAACGAACTGGCGCGGGACGACAAAGTCGAGTCGGAACTGGAAGCACTGAAAGCCAGCATGACCAACCAGAGGAGTGAGTCTTAATGTCATTGATGATGTTCTTTTTTGTGCCAGCGGTGGTGTTTCTGGCACTGGTGGCACCGATCTGGCTGATATTGCATTACTGGACGCAATCCCGACTCAACCGCGGTTTATCAGCAGAAGAACATGATCAGCTGGAGGATGCGCTGGCGCTGGCGAAACGGTTGGAACAGCGCATTGTGACATTAGAAACGATCCTCGACGTGCAGCAGCCCGACTGGCGCCGCCACGATGAGGATCGCAATCACCGTTCTTGACTCGGAGATTTGTGATGAAAAACGTCGACCGCAAACTATATCGCAGCAGCAATCAGGCCTGGTTAGGCGGTGTTTGTGCTGGTGTCGCGGAATGTTATGGGCAGCCGGTTTGGCTGATGCGAATTCTGATGATCACACTGTTTGTTTTTAGCGGCAGTCTTGCTGCGTTAGTCTATCTGGCGGGCATATTCCTGCTGGACAAACAGCCGACACAATTACCGCCACAAACCCGTTTTCGCCCGCAATTTGGCTACGGCGAAGATGCGACACAGCGGGCTCGTCAACTGAGTGAACGCATGCAGCAACTGGATCAACGGTTGCAGGTGATGGAGCGTTATGTGACCTCCAGCCGTTACCGTTTTGATAAAGAATTTAATAAATTATAGGAATGGATATGTATCTACAGCTGAGGCAGCGCCTGCGAACAGTCTCTCTTGGGCTCTTATCCTGTTTATTTTTAATGTCACCCGCACAAGCCGGTTTACTGCGGGAACGCTTGCAAGAACGGTTCGCTGAACGGCACGCGGCAACCGCAGAGAATACAACGGAAAATGATGAATTTGCTGACACCAGCGTGACATCAAATTCGTTACCCGCGGGTGTTCGGGTGATCCGTAATCTGGCTTATGGCGCGGATGCCAAACAACGGCTCGATGTTTATTTACCGACACATCCACTCACCAACGCTCCCGTCATTTTTATGGTGCATGGCGGCGCCTGGCGTACGGGCGATAAAGCGATGAGTAACGTGGTGGATAATAAAATCGCCCGGTGGGTGCCTGAGGGTATTGTTTTTATTTCCATCAATTATCGCTTATTACCTCAGGCTGATCCGTTATTACAGGCCCAGGATGTGGCAACCGCCCTCGCCTATGCGCAACAACATGCCACGCAATGGGGTGCTGATGCACACCAATTTGTCTTAATGGGTCATTCGGCTGGCGCCCATCTGGTCAGCTTGCTGGCCGCCGATCCGACACTCGCCACACGGCAAGGTGCGCAGCCTTGGTTAGGCACCGTTTCACTCGACAGCGCGGCGTATGATATTCCTCGGATCATGGCAGCCAAACATTACCGGTTCTATGATAAGGCCTTTGGCTCTGACCCGGCATATTGGCAAGCCGCATCCCCGTTGCAACAACTCAAAGCGCAACCAACCGCCTTTCTGGCGATCTGTTCAACCCAACGCCCTGATAAACCGTGCGATCAAGCCCGTGATTTTGTCACGCAAGCCAAAAGCCTACAGATAAGCGCCTCATTACAACCGGAACCACTCACTCACAAAGAGATCAATCAACAACTCGGGCTGAGTAATGCGTATACCCAACAGGTAGAAACGTTTCTCGCCGGATTAAGTCAGCTGTTGTGTCAGCGTATTGTTCCAGATAAAGCAACCCACTGTTTTCGAAATTGAACTGTCGGAATAACGCTCGGAAGTCTATGGTTTGACTATGCTTAATGCTGAGTTATTACCGGCGTACCTGTCGTGAATGATACGCCCATCATTCATCGTAGAAAGGGAACAAACCATGACCAAGTTGCTTGTACTGTATTATTCCATGTATGGCCATATTGAAACGATGGCCAACAGTGTGGTCGAAGGCGCACGAGAAGTGGATGGCGTCGAAGTCACACTCAAACGGGTGCCTGAAACAATGGACCCAGCCATCTTTGCCTCAGCCGGTGGCAAAGCCAGCCAAATCCCTGTCGCTACTCCTGCAGAGCTGGCGGATTATGATGCCATTATCTTTGGGGTACCGACCCGATTCGGCAATATGGCCGGACAAATGCGAACGTTCCTCGATCAAACCGGTGGTTTATGGGCCAAAGGAGCATTGTTTGGCAAAGTCGCCAGTGTGTTTGGTTCGACCGGTGTCGGTGGCGGGCAAGAGATGACCATTACCTCTACCTGGACCACGCTGGCCCATCACGGCATGGTGATTGTCCCGATTGGTTATGGTGCCAGTGAACTGTTTGATATCAGCCATGTCAGCGGTGGTACACCGTATGGTGCCACTACCATTGCCGGTGGAGATGGTTCACGGCAGCCCGATGCTCGCGAACTGGCGATTGCCCGTTTTCAGGGTAAACATGTCGCCACGGTTGCGGCAAAACTAAAAGGTTAACGCATTTCATTAGCCCATAAAAAAAGCGGAGACCACATGGCCTCCGCTTTTTTATTCCCGCTTAACGCGAGCGTTTGACTTTGAATTTGCTGATCAGTTGGTTCAGTTGTGACGCTTGTGCGGTTAACTCGCTTGCCGCCGCTGAACATTGTTCCGAGCTGGCACTGTTTTGATGGGTGATCTCATCAATCTGACCGATCCCTAAACTGATTTGCTCAATACCGGAGGCTTGTTCACTGGCAGCAGAAGCAATGTCCGCCACCAGTGCCGATGCTTCCGCCGCACCGGTGACAATATCGGCCAACGCAGTCGCGGTTTTATCCGCCAGCTCCATACCTTTAACGGTACGTTGGCTCGATTCGACAATCAAAGAGGCCGTGCGTTTTGCTGCTTCCGCACTACGCGCCGCCAGATTACGTACTTCGTCGGCCACCACCGCAAAACCACGGCCATGTTGACCCGCACGTGCTGCTTCAATCGCCGCATTCAACGCCAACAGGTTGGTTTGTGTGGCAATTTCATCAATGGCTTTAATAATATTGGTGATATCCCGGCCGGAACGATCAATTTCCTGCATGGCCACCATCAAATCATCCATTAACTTGTTGCCATCCTGCGCCGATTGTTCAGCCTCCACCGACAGATGATTGGCGCGGTTGGCATTGTCCGCACTTTGCCGAGTCTGTGCCGCAATTTGCGTGATCGTCGCGCTGATTTCCGTAATTGCGGAGGCTGATTCCGTGGCTCCACTGGCTAAATCCTGACTTAACCCAGACACCTGATCAGCATTATTACTGATAAGTCCGGCACCACTTTGCAGATCCGAGATCAATCCGTTCAGTGTTTTGACCATACGCTGTAATGCCAAACCTAACTGGTCACGATCTGACGCCAGACGCACATCGACATCGAGATCGCCTTGTGAGATCCGTTCCGCCAGATGCACTTGTTCCTGCAAACTATCCGCCATACGGTCTAAGGCGCTGGATAACTGCCCCACTTCATCGACGGAGGCATGCGATAACCGTTTGGATAAATCCCCTTCCTGGATCGCTTTGGCTAAATCAGCCGCTTTTCGGATCGGATTCGCAAGCGAACGGGCGGATAACCACAGGGCCATCATCGCCAGAATGGAAATCACCGCCCCAACCCCGATCTGCCACAGCATGCCATGCGTTGCCAAGACCCCAATTTCCGCATTGAGTTGTTCATTTTCGGCCAACACCACATCGCGGCTGATTTTGATCATCACGGCCCAAGGTTTTCCGGTACGGCCTAACTCAATCGGCGAGAACACTTCAATCATGCCGGTATCAGGATCAATTTGCGCCAGACTTTTGCCTTCCTGAATGGCTTTAAAGCCCACTTCCCAATCTTGATCCATCACCTTCTTAAAGTGCTGCCCAATCAAATCGGGGTGTTCACTGTCAGCGACCAGCAAGCCATTATCGGCGACGATGCCCACCTCGCCTTTCCCATTGAACAGCTCTTTATCTACCTTCTGACTAATTTTTTGTACAAAATCAAGATCATAGTCTGCCCCGGCAACACCGTAAAATTTACCGTCCGCCAATATCGGCACTGACAATGTCGCCAGCCAGACCTGCTTACCTTGCACTATGTAGGGTAATGGCCCCAGCACACTCTCTTTATGTGTGTCCCGCGGCACAATGTACCAACCACCTTTCAAGACACCATTTGGATGCGTGTCGTTGGTGTCATATTCCACCAGCGGTTGTACCGCAATTTTACCGTCAGCACTGCGGGTCCAATATGGGGTAAAGCGGCCGGTCATGGCATTGTTGCCATTCTGTCCGGTGGTAAAATCCTGATCTTTACCATCGATGGCATTAGGTTCCCAGCAAGAGTAGGTGCCATTAAAATCGGGGTTTTGCTTTAAGACGTTGAGTAAAACCGCATTTACCTGGTCACGCCCCAACGTCAGATTACCGCTCTGTTCAGCAGCCATTTTGGAAACGGCAAAAGAGTCTGCCATTGTTCTGGCCGAATCTAATGCCACATCAAATTGCGCGCGGATTTCCCCGGCATAACGACCACCCAAATTATTCACTGCATCAAGTGCATTTTTTTGGACTAATTCGCTGCCTCTGGCACCGATCAGTTTTTGTGTGTTAGAACCGGAATAAACGCTATACCCCACCAGCGAACCTGCCGTAGCTAATAAGCATATGCCGCCGATTAAAGCGATTTTTGTCTGAATTGAACGTAATTGCATAGATCCACCATAGTCTGGCTGCGATGAGAGGAAGCGAGGTTGTTCACACCCAAAAGAAACATTTGTTATGTAATTATTCAGTTGCTAATTGAATCTAATCAATATTCAGATAAAGACAACCGCGCAAATACGGATCTTTGACTGCCATCTATATCTTGATTGTTAAATTAGTGCTTTATCTGAGGTGCAAACTCGATTCAGCCAAAGCAAATTCACTAAAGAATTCACGATTGAAAGGTTCAGCGTGGGAAGATAATTTCTGGTAGGTGGGATTTTGCGGAAAGCAGAAAAAATAAAAGGGCGACATAAGTCACCCCTCTGAAAGTCTTGGTTGCCCAAGCCTGCGACGATATGGCATCGTCTTATCTCATCCTTGAAGGCCCTTCCCGATCCATCGGGACATCCTTTTAAGCATCCTGCGTAACAAATAATCCTTACTTGTTACTTTCTTCAATCCATGAAGACATCCTGATAACCACATCCTGTGGTGCATCCATCTGCCATCCTGGCTTGCCACTCATCCTGAGCAACAATGACTTCATCCTGAAGTATCCTGTGTCATCCTGACTGCTACTCATCCTGAGTAACAAGACCTCATCCTGAGGTATCCTTTGTCATCCTGACTGCTACTCATCCTGAGTAACAACACCTCAATCCTGAGGCAAATCCGTTTTGTCATCCTGACAAAGCTTCTCAACCTTGAGAAACCGCAGCGCGTCCTGCAGGAGTAATACTAAGGATTTGTCGCTTTCCTACAAGTAGCCTAAATATGCTATTTTTATAAAAATTTATGCAAATAAAGATAAAATCATTATTTATCATATAGTTATATAATGGTGATTCTTGTTGGCTGGCATAAAGAAGCGTCTTGGCTCACAGTAACTATGGCAAATATCCTACACGCCTGTAAGCCATGTATAAGAATGAAATAAGAAAGATGGGGTGAAAAATAGCAGGAACCGCCGCCAGCGGAGAGAAAAATGGCGGCGGAATACAGATTAACGCACAGAACGTGCGCGCATCTCGAAAATCATCTTTTCCGCGGTGCAGGTAAATTGCAGTGTAGTATGCAGAACCACGCCGTCTGCTACTGTTTGCAGTTCACTGCTGACCAATACATCAGCACACGCCTGTTTGGCTACGTCGATGTAACGCGCCTGACGGGCACGCGCATCAGCTTCGTCATCACCTTCAACGGGAATGACAACCACATCATCACCTTCGTGAATGATGGTACCGACTTCGGCCAGACAGCCACAGGCTTCACACACTTCTTCTTTATGTTCTACTGCCATGTTCAGCTCCTTAAATAAACCAATCTGGTTACATCGGTGAAGATGCAACCCCACAGAATGGTGTCAGTCTAGCAGCATCTGCTAAAGCAAATGCCGCCGTCAGATCAATTTGATGCAGAATTTATACTGGTATCTGCTAACGCCAGCATGAAGGCATATTCCTGCGCGATATCGAGGAAATAACGATAACGGCCGGATTTTCCGCCGTGCCCTGCATCCAGATCCATACTCAGCAACAGCAAATTGTCGTCGGTTTTATTCGCCCGCAGTTTGGCGACCCATTTGGCCGGCTCCCAATATTGCACCTGTGAATCGTGCAAACCACTGACCACCAATAAATGCGGGTAGGCTTGCGCTTTGACCTGATCGTAGGGGCTGTAGGCTTTGATGTAGTCGTAAACCGCAGGTTCGCGCGGATCACCCCATTCATCATATTCACCGGTAGTTAACGGAATAGATTCATCCAGCATGGAGGTCAATGTATCGACAAATGGCACCACGGCGACGACACCCAGATAACGTTGCGGCGCCATATTCACCACCGCCCCCATTAACAAGCCGCCCGCGCTACCGCCAGAGGCGAATACCCGCGCTGGATCGCCGTATCCTGCCGCCAGAATACCCTCAGTCGCATCAATGAAATCGGTAAAAGTGTTCATCTTTTGCAACTGACGGCCTTGTTCATACCAGTGCCGGCCCAGCTCTTCACCACCACGCACATGCGCAATCGCAAAGATAAAACCACGATCCAGCAGGCTTAAGCGGGATGAGGCAAAATAAGGCTCTTCGCTCATGCCATAGGCGCCGTAACCGTAGACCAGCAATGGGTTTTGCCCCGGTTGATAATTATCTTTGCGATAAACCAGTGACACCGGAATTTGCGTACCGTCACGAGCGGCAACCCACAATCGCTGGCTTTGGTAATGCTCCGGTTTGAAATCACCTAGCACCGGCTGGCGCTTCAGCATTTTGCGTTCACCGCTGACAATATCCAGCGCGTAGTGTGTGGTCGGTGTGGTTAGCGAGGCATAGCCATACCGGAACTCCGGATTATCCGGATCGGGATTGGTACCCAGCCATAACACATACGCCGGATCATCGACCGCGATAGTGCGCACTTCCTGCCCCTGTAGATCGAGCTGGCGTAAGCGGGTTAAGCCAGCATCACGCTCTTCGACAAACAAGGCGTTACGAAACAGGACAAAATCTTGCAACAGAATGTGTTCCCGCACCGGTAACAACGCCTGCCAATGTTGTTCAGCACCATCGTCCGCCAGATAGAGCGCGAAATTACGCCCTTCGCGATTAGAGCGGATATAAAACTGCTTCTGGAAATGATCGAGGCTGTATTCATGACCGCGACGCCGTGCCAAAAACAGCGTAGGTGAGCTGTGCGGTATTTTCAGCGGCAGCAGATGCACTTCGGTGCTCATAGTACTCGACAACGAGATCAGCAGATATTCTTCGGAACGGCTGTGGCTGATGTGCAGATAATAGGTGTTGTCGGCCTCTTCATACACCAACCGGTCTTGTGCCGGTTCGGCGCCCAAGGAGTGGTAATAGACCTGATACGGCAGCAGCGTTTCACTGTCTAACCGCACATAAAAGAAACCGGCGCTATCGGCGCTCCACACCACATCACCAGAGGTGTTTTCGACCAGATCAGGCAACCAGTCACCGGTTTGCAGATTCCGCACGCGGATCTGATATTGCCGCCGCGAGACATAATCTTCGCTGCAAGCCATCCAGTGATTGCTAGGGCTAATTTCCAACGCGCCCAGGTTGTAAAAATCACTGTCACCGGCCCGCTGGTTACCATCCAGTAATAACTCAGTGGGTGCGTCAGGGCGTGCAGCTAAACGCTCATACAGCGGATATTCCTGTTCCGGCAAATAACGGCTGCGATACCAATACCCTTTCAGGTAATACGGCACCGAGCTGTCATCCGGCAGCTGACGGTCGACCATTTCCTGATATAACGTCTTTTGCAGCGCTTCGGTCGGCCGCAACATGGCTTCGGTGTAACCATTTTCGGCCTGCAGATAATCCAGCACAGTCGGATCACTGCGCGTGTCATCACGCAACCAGTAGTAAGGGTCGATGCGTTCATCACCATGATAAGTCAGGGAATGCGGGAGAACGGCGGCAATCGGGGGCAAAATCGAATTCATACTACGCCTCTTATCCTGTTGAAATGCAGTGACTATAGGCAAAAGCATATCACAGCAAACCCGAATGGCATCCGACGCGCTTAACAGGATGATAACAAAGTAAGATTTTGCTAAAAGAAAAGCCGCATGCCAGCGTCAGATGTTTTATCCTTGTAGCCCTGTGTGAACTAAGCTGAATAAGACGCCGTCCTGTATTTTCTTATTCAGCGACCCGGGAGGTGGTGGCCAGCTATGAAACGTATTTTGATTATCTTCGCGCATCCGGGCTATCACCGCTCACATGCCAACCGAGCTATGTTGAAAGGCCTGAAAGGGCTGGAAGACGTCAAAGTACATGATTTATATCAGCATTATCCTAATATGTTTATTGATGTGGCGCGTGAACAACGCATGCTGCGCGATTACGATATTATTATCTTTCAGCATCCGTTTTACTGGTATTCCTGCCCCGCTATTTTAAAAGAGTGGATGGATCAGGTGCTGGAATACGGTTATGCCTTTGGCCCGGAAGGGAATGCGCTAAAACATAAATACCTGATGTCTGCCGTTACTACTGGCGGGAGTGCCATTTCCTATTCCACTGGCGGGCACAACCATCATCCGATCACAGACTATCTGTTACCGTTTCAACAAAGTGGTCTGATGTGCGGCATGCGCTGGCTGCCCCCGTTTGTGGTGTATGGCTATCACAGTGTTGCCGATCCGGAATATCTGAAAATGAAAGGTCAGCAATATCGTCGCCTGCTGACCGCGCTGCGCGATGAAGAACTCACGCCGCAGCAACTGCATAATGCCACTTATCTGACCGACCTGCTTAAGGAGCTGTGATGGAGCAAAGTCTGCTGTTTGATGCTGCCATCTTTCTGACCGCTGCGGTGGTTTCGGTGCCGATCGCCCGCCGTTTAGGCTTGGGTTCGGTGCTGGGTTATCTGATTGCCGGCGTGGTGATCGGCCCTTATCTATTTAATTTTGTCGGCGCCAATGACAGCGTCATGCATGTCGCTGAATTTGGTGTGGTACTGATGCTGTTTCTGATCGGGCTGGAACTCAAACCCGCCCTGTTATGGCAACTGAAAGGCCCGATCATCGGTATTGGCGGTAGTCAGGTGTTATTTACGACTATCGCCTTCTCCTTGATTGCCCTGCTGTTTGATCTGCGTTGGCAACAAGCGATTGCCATTGGCATGATCTTGGCGCTTTCATCCACCGCGATTGTGCTGCAAAGCCTCACCGAGCGGCGCATGCTGAAAAGTGAAGCCGGACAGACCAGTTTTTCCGTGCTGCTGTTTCAAGATATTGCCGTCATTCCCATGCTGGCGCTGCTGCCATTTCTGGCGCCAGGGCTAAAAACGGTTACTGAAACCAGTTCAATGAGCGGCTGGCAAAGCGGTTCGCTGATCGCGTTGGTGATCGCCGGTATTATTCTCGGCGGACACTACCTGATGCGGCCGGTGTTTCGTTTTATCGCTCAATCGGGCTTACGTGAAATCTTCGTCGCCGCCGCGTTATTGCTGGTGATCTTGACGGCGTTAGCCACCGAATCGGTCGGTTTATCACCGGCTCTCGGTACCTTCCTCGCTGGTGTCGTTCTGGCAGAAAGTGAATATCGTCATGAACTGGAAGCCAACATTGAACCGTTTAAGGGGCTGTTACTTGGCCTGTTTTTTATCTCGGTCGGCGCTGGCATCAACTTCTCGTTGCTGGCCGAACACCCCTTCCTGATCGCCGGGTTGTTACTGTTACTCTTAGTGGTTAAATTCCTGATTTTACAAGGTGTCGGTGGGCTGGCGCATATGGCGCATGGCCATCGCTGGTCGTTTTCTTTTGCCTTGGCGCAAGGTAGTGAGTTTGCTTTTGTTCTGTTCTCTTTTGCCCATCAATTAAAACTGTTTAATACGGAGCTGACAGCATTATTGACGTTAACCGTGGCGCTATCGATGGCCTTTACACCGTTGTTGTTGATGTTAAATAGTCACCTGCAAACACAGTGGCAACAACAGGAAGATCAACAGCGTGAGGCTGACCCGATTGATGAACAAGATAACCCGGTGATCATCGTCGGTTTTGGTCGTTTCGGTCAGGTGATTGGCCGTTTGCTGCACGCCCACGGTATTGGCACCACAGTATTAGATAACGATGTCGCACATATCGATATGCTGCGCAAATATGGCTACAAAGTGTTTTATGGTGATGCCGATCGCATCGATTTACTGCAAGCGGCTGGTGCCAGTAAAGCCAAACTGCTGATTGTGGCAGTCAGTAATCAGGCGAAATCGATCGCACTGTGCGAGCTGGCGCACCGCCATTTCCCACAATTAAAAATTCTGGTTCGTGCGGTCGATCGCGCGCACGCACATCAGTTGCTGCAATTGGGTGTCGAATTGATCTATCGTGAAACAGTAGGCTCTGCTGTCGATCTGGGGGTCGCAGCGTTACGTCAGCTGGGTATCCGCGGAAATCTGGCATGGCGTGCCGGACAAACGTTTAAAGAACACGATGAAAAACTATTACGCGAACAGACTGCATTCCTCGACGACGAAAAAATGTATATCACCAAGAGCGTGCAATACCGTCACCTGCTGGCGGAGATGCTGAAAGCGACCCAGGAAGATCGCCACAGCGAATTGATGCACGCTTGGGAACATATGGACGACGAAGATGCGGATGATGATCATGAGGGCACGCACTAAGCCCGGGAGGATTTATGAACCAAGACTATACCTATCAGCATGTTTTAGTGGCACTGGATATTAACGACGACTTCCAACCCATTCTGGGTAAAGCCATCGCGTTGGCACGCCGCAATAACGCCAAACTGTCGGTGTTGCATGTGGATATCAATCTGCGCGATCTGTACACCGAGATGGTTGATATCGACGTCGAACGCGTACAGCGCAAAGTGCTGGCCGATACCAAAAACAAACTGGACACCATTCTGGCCGGCATTGATTACCCTCTGGAACGCAGCATGGTGATGTGTGGCGATTTAGTGGAAGAAGTGAATCAGGTCGTGGAAGCACAAGGTGTTGATTTGCTGGTTTGTGGTCATCATCAATCCTTCTGGAATCTGCTGGCCTCAGCCGCCCGGCAACTGATGAACTCCGTGACCTGCGATCTGCTGATCGTGCCATTCAGTGGTCGGAAATAAACTTTGGAGAATTAGGGGCGTGATGTCTGCGAAGGCATCACTATTTTTATACCTGTATCAAATTTTTTCTTTCATCCCCTGCGGAAAACACAAAACTTCAACATTTGTGTCTACACTAAAAATGATTTTTCATTAAGGAGACTCGACATGACAGGGTATCACGCCGGTTTAGATGACGAAGATGAAGATTTTGGGGATGGTCCGGAAGACGATGAAGGTTATGAACCGGACTGGGATGACGAAGATGAGGAGTGGAACGACGGTGAAGATGACTTCGACCTCGATCCGGATGATGAAGAAGAGTAAATTCGCTTAACGCCAGCAGCCCTGCTGGCGTTGTTTTTTGCACAAGGCTGAACTTTCCGCAGCAGCTGTTATACCATGATGCCATTATTTATTGCGTCTGACGCGATGACTCGTCGATCTCAGGAACCACTGCATGTCTGAATCTCATTTCGATACCGAAGATTTTCGTATTCCCGTCACCGTGTTGACCGGTTTTCTCGGCAGCGGTAAAACCACCCTGTTGAACTACTGGGTCAAACAACCAGAAATGGCCAATTGCGCCGTCTTAATTAACGAATTTGGCGCAGTTGGCCTCGATCATCATCTGGTAGAAAAATTGGATGATAACGTGGTGATGCTGGAGTCCGGCTGTGTCTGTTGCACGGTACAAGGCGATCTGGTCAACGCACTGCGCGACCTATTCATGCGTGCCATGCGTCGGGAAATTAAACCCTTTCAGCGTGTCTTGATTGAAACAACCGGGCTGGCCGATCCCGGCCCGGTGTTATTCACCCTGCGCAACGACCCGTTTTTTGCCCAGCGTTATCGTTTCGACGGTACAGTTACTGTCGTTGATGTCTGCCATATCGAACACCAACTGACCCAACAATATGAAGCAGTAAAACAAGTGGCATTGGCAGATATGCTGGTGTTAAGTAAAAGCGATCTGGCTGATTTTGGTGTGTTGCCAGGAGTGGAAGCCTTATTGCAACGCATCAACCCGATGGCCCCGCGACATATCGCTATCAAAGGCCAATTATCGCCGGCGGTGCTTGAGCAAAACGGCCCGTTTGGTAGCGGCTCACAGCGTAGCACGCAGGAAATCCGCCAGTGGTTGCAAGGTGCCATTACCGAGTTAGGCTTAGCATCCCCCATAAAACCTGCCGTTGCTGCGCATTCGCCGTTAGTCGCCAATGCCCCGCTCAGTAGCGCACACAGTGATGTAGAAGCCTTCTGTCTGCGTTACACAAAACCAATGCCCACGGCACGCTTTCTTGACGGCTTACGCATGGTGCAGATGCGTTACCCTGAACGCCTATTACGCTTTAAAGCAATCCTCTGGTTGGAAGAACAACAGCAGCCAGTGGTTGTGCATGGTGTGCATGACCAGCTGTATCCCATCATGAATTTACCTGAATGGCCAACCGGTGAACCAGTAAGTGAACTAGTCTTTATCATGAAACAGACCGATCGGCGGGAAGTCGAAGAGATGCTGCAGGAAGAGTTTTTCCCTAAATATCCAAGATTCCAATATGAATAACAGCAGAACATGCTAATCGTGGATGCATGAGACAATCTAACACACATTGAAGGTTGCATTTCTGCGGATGCCGAGGTATTTCTGTTGCCTCTTTGTGATCAAGATCAATTTTTTAGCACTATAACCAAAGTAATTGGCGTTACAGCAAGACGACATATGAGCGAATCCCCATGAGCCATGAGCATAGATAAGCTATGTGATTGGGGTGAGAGAATGCCGTCCATGAAGCTGTAACTTCAAGTACGAAGGGTTTATCTACGTTAGAATACTGGCGTCAGGAGCATATATGATCCGTAAAAATCCGTCAGGCCATCTGCCTGTTATTGCTGAATCTGCTTATGTCGATTCCACCGCGATCATCTGCGGTAAAGTTATCATCAAAGACAACGTTTTCGTTGGTCCTTATGCAGTTATCCGTGCTGACGAAGTCGACGCGAATGGCGACATGGAACCGATTGTGATTGGTGCGAACTCCAACATCCAGGATGGCGTCGTTATTCACTCTAAATCGGGTGCTGCCGTGACGATTGGTGAATACACCTCAATTGCCCATCGTTCCATCGTGCACGGCCCTTGCACCGTTGGGAACCGTGTTTTTATCGGCTTTAATACCGTGTTGTTTAACTGTGAAGTCGGTGATGGTGCCGTGATCCGTCACAACTCGGTGGTTGACGGTCAGGATCTGCCAGCAGAATTTTATGTGCCATCCAGCACGCGTATTTGCCCGGAAAGCGACTTGAGCGAAATTCCACGCGTCACCGTGGCAGCCACCGAATTCTCTGAAGACGTGGCGCATACCAATATTGATTTGGTGAAAGGTTATAAAGCGTTACAGAACGAGTTTTGATTTAATCACTACTTATATAAAAGGGCCGCTATTGATTGCGGCCTTTCTTATATAGAGCGCCGTGAAAACGTAACACCTGAAAAACAGCGGGCAGACCCGGCACTGAACACAGAAACCGCGCCTGATTAGCGTCGAAGAACATAAATTATCCCGTTTATTATGCGATGGATCAGTTACGGGCACACCATAACTGCCGGCGTGGCGCCGGTATAAACGGGAGTGTAGAGTGTAGCTTTAGTCATATGAAGCCGTCACTTTCGACAGCCTCATAATGCCAAATTTATTGCAGTGGGCGTTGTACCGGCCAAAGATTGCGTACATCAATGGCCGCCATACCTGCCGCCGCAGCGGCTTTCAGGCCAGCATCCGCATCTTCAAACACCAGACAGCGTTCTGGCGCAACACCCAATTTTTCTGCCGCGAGTAAGAAGGTATCACCTGCCGGTTTCGGGTTGGCCACCTGATCAGCCCCGACCACGATCGGCAGGTAACGATCTAACGACAAACCGGCCAGAATACGACGTGCCATGTCAGTGCGACAGCCAGTGCCGACGGCCATCGGTTTTTCACCTAAAAAAGGCAACACCACGCCAGCTACTAACGGTGTCGGCGATAACGTCGTTGGTAATAGTTCATAAAATCGCTGATCACGTACCGTCACCACGGTCGCCACATCGACCTGCATACCAGCTTCATTGGCAAGAATTTCCACCGTATCAGGGATCGGCACCCCGCCTAATTGCTGCATCCGCTCACTGGTAAACGGGATCGCAAACTGGGTAAGCGCGTGCTGCCACGCCAGATCGTGCGCCTGTAAGGTGTTCGACAAGGTGCCGTCGAGATCAAAAATCCAGGCTGCGTATTGCTGATAGGCCTTCACATCAAACATCGAATTCTCCTAATTTTTTCCCTTCACAACACGCATCTAATTGCGCGGATTGAGCAGCAGCTTGCCGCGGGTGCGCCCGCTTTCAATCGCCAAATGCGCGTTTGCACCTTCGCTTAGTGGGTAAATAGTACTGATATGCACCTGCAGATCGCCGGCTGCGCATTTTTCCAATAAGGTCGCTAATGCGGAACGATCAGGGTGTACCATCATGCCCAGTGCGGTTTTATCTTGTGCGGCCGCCGCCTCTTTAATCTGCGGCGCAGTGACGGTCGGTACCGTGACTTGGCGACCACCGGCTTTTAATAACGCTAACGCTGACAAGCCACTGTCAAACCCCACCAGATCAAACACCAAATCAAGCTGGCCTTTGAGTGCCGCCATAGCGTCACTGTCGTGATAATCCACTACCTGATCGGCACCCAGTTCCCGTAAAAAGGCGTGATTACTGGCGGAGGCACTGGCAATCACTTTAGCACCAGCTTGTTTGGCAAGCTGCACCGCAATATGGCCCACGCCACCCGCGGCAGCAGAAATCAGCACCGTTTCACCGGCTTGCAACTGACCATGTTCAAATAACCCTTGCCATGCAGTCAGCCCGGCCAACGGTAATGCCGCAGCTTGTTCCGAGGAGATAGTTTCCGGCACTGGCAGTAAGTCGTCGGCTAACGCGAGCAGATGTGACGCATACGCACCGCCACGGAATACCATACCGCAGACGCGTTGGCCCACTGCGAAATCAGTGACGCTCGCCCCCACCGCCTGCACCAGGCCACACACATCAAAACCCGGCGTCCACGGCAGGTCATCTTTATGTTGCGCAGCCGCCCAACCAAGACCAGCACGAGTTTTCGCATCGACCGGATTGACTGCGGCATAGATTACGTCGAGCAGCACTTCGCCAGATGCGGGTGCGGTAAGTTCCTGATTTGCTAGTTGTAACACCTCTACCCCGCCAAAACGGGTGATTTGCAGTTGAGCCATCGGAGATCCCTTACTACCATCAAAGATATCTGCAGCATAACAAGAGAGCCATCATGGCGCGATTATTCCTGCTTCCCTTTTTGCTAGCGCTCGGCTGGACGATCTATCTTTCTTACTACCGAATTTCTCTCTATCAAGGGCGTAAAGGCTATTACTGGATCATTGCTGGCACAGGAATGATGGTTATTTTCTTTGGCCTGATGTTATAGCTCACGCACTAAACCCACCTAACTGAAGCCAAACGACCATAAATTCACCAAAAAACAACCCGAATGAATATCAGCAGCAGTAAAAAGTGCTTCGCTGTTGTTCATTTTTAGCAAAACGAACCAATTCGAGCATTTTTATGCGCGAGATCAAACATTAAGAACGAATGTATGTTCCTGATCGAAGGAATTGTTAATAATTTGTTTACCGCATGAGACAGTAATGTTACGAAAACAATTAAGGGCAGCACGATGAATAAACAAGCAACACCGACTCTGACTGGCGAATGCCTAGCTGAGTTTATAGGAACAGGTTTACTGATATTTTTCGGCGTCGGTTGTGTCGCGGCACTGATACTGGCCGGTGCCAATTTCGGACAATGGGAAATCTCACTGACCTGGGGATTTGGTGTGTCGATTGCTATTTTTGTGACTGGCGGGATCTCCGGTGCACATCTGAACCCGGCGGTGACGCTGGCACTCATGGTGTGGAAAGGCTTTGAGAAACGCAAAGTATTACCGTTTATTCTGGCCCAACTAGCCGGCGCCTTCTGTGCGGCCGCGCTGGTGTATTTCCTCTATAGCAATCTGTTTACGCAATGGGAAAGCATTCACCATATCGTGCGCGGTTCGCTGGAAAGTTTAGGCACTGCCGGCATCTTTTCGACCTACCCACATGCTCTGCTGAATAACTATCAGGCGTTGACCGTTGAGCTGGTGATCACCACTGTATTGATGATGAGCATTCTGGCGTTAACCGATGAACAAAATGGCGCACCAAAAGGGTTTGCCGCAGCTTTGCTGATTGGCATTCTGATTGCCGTGATCGGCGCATCACTCGGCCCGCTCACGGGTTTTGCCATGAATCCAGCCCGCGATCTGGGCCCGAAATTGTTCGCTTTTTTAGCCGGTTGGGGTGATATCGCACTGACTGGTGGCCGTGCTAATCCCTATTTCTGGGTACCGATTGTCGGCCCGATCCTTGGCGCACAACTGGGTGCCGCCATCTATATCAAACTACTCGCACCTTGCCTGCCCGCCAATCGGGCGCTGAAAACCCAATCCGCCGATACAGTGAAGACTGCCGCTCAGATCTGAGTGCACACAATAAATGGAGAATAACATGACACAACAACGTTACGTCGTCGCACTCGACCAGGGTACCACCTCTTCCCGCGCCATTATTTTTGATCACGATGCCCGCATTGTGGCGGTCTCGCAGCGCGAATTTACCCAGCATTATCCGCAACCGGGTTGGGTGGAACACGACCCAATGGAGATCTGGGCGACCCAGTCTTCCACCCTGACCGAAGCGTTGGCGAAATCCGGGATCCATAATGACGAGATCGCAGCGATTGGTATCACCAACCAGCGTGAAACCACCGTGGTGTGGGAAAAAGCCACCGGCAAACCCGTGTATAACGCCATTGTCTGGCAATGTCGCCGTACCGCTGCGATCTGTGAAGAGTTGAAAGAACGCGGTCTGGATAACTACGTGCGGGAAAACACCGGCCTGCTGCTGGATGCGTATTTCTCTGGCACCAAGGTGAAATGGATCCTCGATAATGTGGAAGGCGCGCGGGAAAAAGCCGAACGTGGCGAACTGCTATTCGGCACCATCGACACTTGGTTGATTTGGAAAATGACTAACGGTGAAGTGCATGTCACCGACCCGACCAATGCGTCGCGCACCATGTTGTATAACATCCGCGATCTGCAATGGGATGGTCATATTCTGCAGGAACTGGGCATTCCAGCGTCCATGCTGCCAGAAGTGCGTCCCTCAACCGAAATCTATGGTTACACCACCCGAGGCGGTGGTGCACATATCCCAATCGCGGGCATTGCCGGTGACCAGCAGGCAGCGCTGTTTGGCCAGTTATGTTTTGAAAAAGGTATGGCAAAAAACACCTACGGCACCGGCTGTTTCCTGTTGATGAACACCGGCGAAACGCCCGTCAAATCAGACTGTGGTTTGCTGACCACTATCGCAGTAGGCCCAACCGGTAACGTCAATTATGCGCTGGAAGGCTCGGTGTTTATGGGTGGCGCCACCATACAGTGGCTGCGCGATGAACTGCGCCTGATCGATGATGCCACCGATACCGGTTATTTTGCCGGCAAAGTAAAAGATTCGAATGGCGTGTATCTGGTGCCCGCCTTTGTCGGCTTAGGGGCGCCCTATTGGGACCCGTATGCTCGCGGTGCGATTGTCGGTTTGACCCGCGGCGCCAACCGTAATCACATCATTCGTGCCGCTTTGGAATCGATCGCTTATCAAAGCCGTGATGTGTTGGATGCGATGCAAAAAGACTCCGACATTCGTCTGGCCAGTCTGAAAGTTGACGGTGGTGCGGTGGCCAATGACTTCCTGATGCAATTTCAGTCCGACATCATGGGCACCACAGTGGTGCGGCCAAAACTGATTGAAACTACCGCCCTCGGTGCTGCATTCCTGGCCGGGCTGGCAGTTGGTTTCTGGAAAAGCACCGCCGAGCTGAGCGACAAATTCAGCATCGACCGTGAATTTGAGCCGACACTACCCGCCGAACAACGTGAGCAGCTGTATGCCGGTTGGCAAAAAGCGGTCACCCGCTCACAGCACTGGGTCGATTAAGCCATGTTTGAGCAGACTTGCGATTGTGAGTTTGCTCAGTTCGACAATAGTGAATCATTTTTTCATCTATTGATCACATTTTCGTCACATTAACGCTCGATATTGTTCTATATTTTCGATAACGAACATTAATATGTTTTTATTCGAGCAAAAGGCTGGAGCACATTTTATGATGAACACCATTCCGCATTACGATTTGGTTGTCATTGGTGGCGGGATCAATGGCACCGGCATTGCTGCCGATGCTGCTGGTCGCGGGCTGGCGGTGGCGCTGTTCGAAGCGGACGATCTGGCCAGCGCCACGTCTTCAGCTTCCAGCAAATTGATCCACGGTGGTTTGCGTTATCTGGAACATTACGAATTCCGGTTGGTCAAAGAGGCACTGGCGGAACGGGAAACCTTGCTGCGTATGGCACCGCATATTGCCCATCCAATGCGTTTTCGCCTGCCTCACCGCCCTCACCTGCGCCCGGCATGGATGATCCGCGCGGGTTTGTTCCTGTATGACCATCTGGCCAAACGTGTCACTTTACCGGCCTGCAGCAGTATCAAATTCTCACCCAATGATGGTGTGCAGCCACATCTGGTGAAGGGCTTTGAATATTCCGATGCCTGGGTCGATGATGCGCGATTAGTGGTGCTGAATGCCATGCAAGCACGCAACCATGGTGCACGCGTAGACACCCGCACTGCCTGTATCAAAGCAGTGCGCGAACAAACACATTGGAAACTGACTCTGCAAGATCAACTCAACGGCCAGACTTTCGACGTCACCGCCGATGCATTGGTGAATGCCACCGGCCCGTGGGTGAAACGGTTGTTTGATGAAACCATGGCGCTGAAATCGCCGCGGAATATCCGCTTGGTGAAAGGCAGTCACATTATCGTGCCGCGGATTCATGAGCGCGAAGAGGCTTACATTCTGCAAAATGAAGATAAGCGCATCGTGTTTGTCATTCCGTATCAGCAGCATTTTTCCCTGATTGGCACCACTGATCTGGAATACACCGGCGATCTGCGTGCAGTGAAAATTAATGCTGAGGAAGTGCAGTATCTGTGTGATGTGGTGAATAAACATTTCATCCATCAGATCGCACCTGCGGATGTTGTGTGGAGTTATTCCGGCGTGCGCCCACTGTGTGATGATGAATCGAGCTCACCGCAAGCCGTCACCCGCGATTACACGCTGGAGCTGGCCGACGAACAGGGTAAAGCGCCGCTGTTATCGGTGTTTGGCGGTAAACTGACGACCTACCGTAAACTGGCGCAAGCGGCCTGCCATAAACTGGCGCCCTATTTCCCACAAGCCAGGGAAGACTGGACTGCCAGCAGTAAGTTGCCAGGTGCTGAGTTTGAAGGCAACGTGCTGCATTTAACCCAGCGCTATCGCAAGCAGGCACATTGGCTGAATGCCGCCACCGCCCGCCGGATCGCCAGTTGCTACGGCAGCCTCGCCGCGAGTTGGTTGCCGGCTGAATTAACGGTCAGTTTTGGTCATGACTTGTGTGTCGAAGAGGTCGATTATTTAATCGAGCAGGAATGGGCCTGCACCGTGGAAGATATTTTGTGGCGCCGCACTAAACTTGGCTTAACGCTGGATGATGAAGCAAAAGCCCAGCTCAAGGCCTATGTGGCACAACGCATGGCAACTCGGATTGGTAAACCAGTAACACAAGTAAAAGAGAACATCGAAGAAACATCGGCTGCCTAAATGCTGATACTTCGGCCAGAACTATCATAGAACACGGGCAGAGGCTCCAGTCCGACAACCCTCCGCGTCAAGGATGACGCGGCGGAGTCCCCATGGATGGGTTTACGACGTGTTGGCAGAGTGGAGCCTTTGACCGACGTTCGTAAGGCAAAAACGATCGGAGGGTCGTCAAAATGGTTCCTTCGTCCTCACTTTCAGTATCCAGATCCACTATCTCATGCGGATTAGCAAATACAACACTCCACCTGCCCTTGCTGCATGATGCGCACAATCTCTTCCGGTGGTTGCTGGTCGGTAAACAGCACATCGACCTGGCTGATATTGCCTAAATTCACCATCGCGTTGCGGCCAATCTTGGTGTGATCAGTGGCCAAAAACACCTGGCGGGAGTGTTGAATGATCGACTGTGCCACCCGCACTTCCTGATAATCGAAATCGAGCAGCGCACCGGTCATATCAATGCCGGAGATACCGATGATGCCAAAATCCATACGGAACTGACCGATAAAATCACGCGTTGCCTCGCCGATAATGCCGCCATCGCGATTACGAATCTCACCACCCGCGATGATGACCTTAAAGTCATCTTTTTCCGTCAGCGTCATCGCTACGTTGAGGTTATTGGTGACCACTCGTAAGTCTTTATGCTTGAGCAGCGCACGGGCAATTGCCTCGGTGGTGGTGCCGATATCAATAAACAGCGAAGCACCATCGGGAATGCGCGCTGCCACTTGCGCGGCAATGCGTTCTTTTTCCGTCAATTGCAGCACTTTGCGGGTGCTGTAGGCGGTGTTGCTGGTGCTGGAAGTCGGCAAGGCCGCGCCACCATGATGTCGGATGATTTTCTCTTGTTCCGCCAGTTCATTCAGATCACGACGGATTGTCTGCGGGCTGACATCAAACTGCGCCACCATCTCTTCGGTGGAAACAAACCCGTGCAGATCCAGCAGGTTGAGAATTTTTTGATGTCGTTGACTCTGCTTCATGCTCACTCCCTGCGCGCAACTATCAGCCATTGCGGCGAATATCACCGTAAACGAAAATTTGCTCTTCGTATGTTAGCGGTATTTTTCGCTGGCGAAAATAAAATCACGTTCCGCACTGCGCGGTTTGCAATGCAGCGCGCCTTCCCTTAAGCTACGCGCCGTTTGATGCGTTGTTTGCACGTTTTCACCTTCCATTTCGCCATTTGACGTTTGCTCAGATGCTGCGGCCTGAAACCGGTACAAATTTCCCCGACATTCGTTGCTGCTTTGCTGCGATGTCCTGCGTCCGACACCCGTTTCGCCTGTTCGGCGGTCTTGTTATTGGTTTAATTCAGGATTAGTCATGTCTGATACAAATTCGGCTGCAACTGCGGCATCGTCTGCGTTTGCGCAATTAACTCTGCAACCTGCATTGTTGGAAAATCTCACCGCGCTGGGTTACAGCGAAATGACCGCGATTCAGGCGCAAAGTCTGCCTGCAGTGTTACAAGGTAAAGATGTGCTGGCACAAGCCAAAACCGGCAGTGGTAAAACCGCCGCCTTTGCGCTCGGTTTACTGCAAGCGTTGGATGTGAAATCGCTGAACGTACAAGGCTTGGTGCTGTGCCCAACCCGCGAGTTGGCCGATCAGGTCGCCGGTGAGATCCGCCGTCTGGCACGTCTCATTCCGAACGTTAAAGTCTTAACGCTGTGTGGCGGCATGCCGATTGGCCCGCAATTCAGCTCGCTGGAACAGGGCGCGCATATCGTGGTCGGCACCCCGGGCCGCGTGCAAAAGCACTTAGATAAAGAAAGCTTGAGTCTGGCCAGCCTGAAAACCTGGGTATTGGATGAAGCCGACCGTATGCTGGATATGGGTTTTGCCGATGCCATGCGCGAAATCGCCAAAGTTTGCCCACGTCAGCGTCAGACTTTGCTGTTCTCCGCCACTTACCCGGAAGACATTCAACGCCTGAGTGCGGAATTTCAACGCGATCCGTTAAGCGTGCGTGTGGAATCCACCCACAGTGCCGTGCAAATTGAACAGCGTTTCTTTGAACTGCCGAATCAGGACGCCAAATTCCCTGCGCTGCTGAAACTGCTGCAACATTATCAGCCACGTTCCACAGTGATCTTCTGCAACATGAAACACCAGACCCAACAGGTCGCCGATGCGTTATCCGCCAAAGGTTATAGCGCACTGGCGCTGAACGGCGATCTGGAACAGCGTGAACGCGACCAAGTGGTGGTGCGTTTTGCTAACCAAAGCTGTGCCATTCTGGTGGCGACCGATGTGGCGGCACGCGGCTTGGATATCAAAGAGTTACAAGCGGTGGTGAACTACGATCTGACACCCGACCCGGAAGTGCATGTGCATCGTATCGGGCGTACCGGTCGTGCCGGACAAACCGGTCTGGCGCTGACGCTGACCACCGCCTCGCAAGCCAATCGTGTGGTACAGATTGAAGATTACCAGCAAAGCCGTGCCGTCTGGGGCAACCTCGATGAGCTGAAGAAAAACCCCGACAACATGAAACCCGAGATGGTCACGCTGTGTCTCGACGGTGGCCGCAAAAGCAAAGTACGCCCCGGCGATATTCTCGGTGCGTTGACCAAAGAAGCCGGTTTTAACGGCCAGCAGATCGGCAAAATCAACATTGCAGAATTACATGCCTATGTGGCGGTGCATCACAGCATTGCCAACAAGGTCTACGGTTATCTACAGGACGGCAAAATTAAAGGCCGCAAAGTGAGAGTACGCAAGCTGGTGTGAGGCCTTATCGCCCACGAATTACATCTTCTGCGAGCTATGCAAACAGCATTGCTGCTTTCACATTTTATACAACAGGAATCACCATTTAATGTCATTTACTGAACTGGGCTTAAGCGAACTCATCCTGCGCGCCGTGCAAGAGAAAGGCTACGACACGCCATCACCGATCCAACAGCAGGCGATCCCTGCCGTGATGGCCGGTAAAGATGTGATGGCCGCAGCACAAACCGGCACCGGTAAAACGGCCGGTTTCACTCTGCCACTGTTGCACCGTCTGTCGCGTGGAAATCTGGCGCGTTCGAATGCAGTTCGTGCACTGGTGCTGACACCTACGCGTGAGCTGGCCGCACAGGTGGCTGAAAGCGTGACCACTTACGGGAAATACCTGCCGCTGAAATCAGTGGTGGTGTTCGGCGGCGTGAACATTAATCCGCAGATGCTGGCGATGCGCAAAGGCGCAGACGTGCTGGTTGCCACTCCGGGTCGTCTGCTCGATCTGGTCAGCCAAAACGCGCTGCATTTCCGTCAACTGGAAGTGCTGATTTTAGATGAAGCCGACCGCATGCTGGACATGGGCTTTATCCGTGATATCCGCAAAATCATCAACATGCTGCCAAAAGATCGCCAGACGCTGATGTTCTCAGCGACCTTCTCCGATGAGATCCGCACACTGGCGAAAGGCTTACTGAATGAACCGGTACAAATTGATGTCGCACCGCGCAACACCACCGCAGAAACCATCAAGCAGACCATCTGCCCGGTGGATAAAGGCCGTAAACCCGCCCTGCTGACACACCTGATCAAAAGCAATAACTGGCAACAGGTGCTGGTGTTTATGCGCACCAAACATGGCGCGAATAAGCTGGTGACGCAGCTGGAAACCGCGGGTATTCAGGCCGCAGCCATCCACGGCAACAAAAGCCAGGGTGCGCGTACCCGTGCACTGGCAGGTTTTAAAGATGGCTCGGTACGTGTGCTGGTTGCCACCGACATCGCTGCACGCGGTATCGATATCGCGCAACTGCCACAAGTCGTGAACTACGAGCTGCCGAATATCGCCGAAGATTACGTGCACCGGATCGGTCGTACCGGTCGTGCCGGTATGGAAGGCCATGCGATTTCACTGGTGAGTGCCGATGAACAACCACTGCTGGTTGATGTGGAAAAACTGATCCAACAAATTCTGCCACGCGAAGAATTTGATGGCTTCAAACCACAAAATCCGGTGGCGATGACCACGCAGGCACAACTGACGCGCCCGGTGAAAAAACCGAAAAAACCAAAAGTGTTTGAGGGTGATCGCGACGATGAGCCGCGTCAGCCACGTTCACCACGCGCCTCTCAGGGTGAACAACGCAAGCCGAACCATCCACACATGGGCCAGCCACGCGCGCATCAAGCCCGACAGACGGAAGGTGCGGCAAAACCAACCTCACCAACCCGCGCTGGTACACAGCGCGCCGGTCAGCCGGCACGTTCGGCGCATGCGCCTGCGGGTCGCCCACAAGGCAACCGCTCAGCGGCAGGCGGTCAACGCAACAGCAAACCGCAACACTAAGTTATGCCAGTATTGCGGAGCCATTCTTATTGGCTCCGCAATTATCATCTCACAATTATTCACTCCCGTTCCCCCCTCACCAGCTATTCCATCTACACTCACATTATCGATTGTTAACATGTACCCCATGTATCAGAAACGCAGGTTACACACACGCTGATGAAGAGTGATATGAAAGAGAAACGCGCCCCCATTCTGATCTGGTTAGTCATCACTCTTTTGGCGGTGGTGTTGGGTGTCGGTCTGCAAAAACATCTGCTGGAACAACAACAGCTCGAAACACAGTCTAAGCGGGTGCATCAGATCGTGCTGGATATTCAAACTATCAGCAGTCGCAGCCCGGTCATGGGCGCTTGTGTGTTGATGGGGCTGGTTTCCGATAGTATCAAACAGCGACTCGATGGTTTGATCCCAGCCAACGACCCGCGATTGCAGCAAGAATTTGTCAGTGTATTACAGGAATATCATGCGGATATTGCTGTCGTTGAAGATACCACCGGTCTGGTCGTCGGTTATTTAAATAACAATTCCGCCTACAGCTCGCTCGGAGTCAATGTCAGTTATCGCCCTTACTGGCAACGGGCCATTAAGGGTATCGCCAACGTTTATCCCGCCATTGGTGTCGCCGATGAACTGCGCGGGTTATATATCGCCGCGCCGGTGCACCGTACCATGTCAAATCAATCGCCGGTGATCGGGGTCTATACCGTACGTGTCAGCGCCACGTTACTGGATGAAAAACTTAAAGCACAAACCAGCCCGGCATTACTCATATCACCGGATGGCGTCGTGTTTGCTTCCAACCGGCCAGAGTGGATCTTAAAGCTGGCAGCGCCCATTACCGAACCACAACGACAACAGCTGATAGCAGGAAAACAGTTTAAAAATCTGTTCCGCGACAGTGTGCCGGCCTTATTGCCGTTAGCCCTCAACAAAAAAAGTATCACCTTTGAGGGGAAACAATATGCCATCAGCGCCGACACCCTAGACTGGGCAGATAAAAGCGGTCAATGGCAGGTCGTGTTATTACAAGATATGTCGGACTGGTTGCCACTCTGGCAGGCCGCCTTGTTAGCCGCGCTAATCATCGCCGCGATGTCGATCATACGTTGGGTCTGGTTATTACAACGGCGAATGGAAGCGGAAGCCGTGGCAGCGGCAGAAGCGAAACAGGCAATTCAACAACGCGCTCGCCAACATCTGCAAGATCTGTCCGATGCCTTGCCACTGGCGATTTTTCAGTTCCGTAGTGGCGGCGATGAGGAACACAGTCGTTATACCTATGCCAGCGCCAAAACCCGTGAAATATTAGGGTTGAGCCCTTATGAATTGCAGACAGATGTGCGGGCGTTGGAACGCATTCTGTTGCCGGAAGAATGTAGTTCGGTGGTTTCCGCCATTACCCAAGCCTTTCAGGAGCATCGTGATTTTGATCTGGAACACCGGATTTATCGCCATGGCGAGATCCGTTGGGTGCGGGTCAAAGCACTCTGCAACCGGCAGGAAGAGCACGACTGGATCTGGAACGGTTACTGGATGGACATCACCGCCCGCCATCAGCAGACCGAGCAATTACGTCAAGCCAAAGAAGCCGCCGAATCGGCCACCCGTACCAAATCGATGTTTCTGGCCAACATGAGTCATGAAATCCGCACGCCGATGAATGCGGTGATCGGGCTGGCTTATCTGGCGCTGAAAACGGAACTTTCCGCAAAACAGCGCGACTATCTGAATAAAATTCATCAGGCTGGCACGTCGTTACTGGGCATCATCAATGACATTCTGGATGTCTCCAAAATTGAAGCCAATCAGCTGAAACTGGAACATATCGCCTTTAATCTCGACGATGTATTAGCCAATCTGTCAGTCATGTCTTCACAACGGGCGAATGAAAAAGGGCTGGAGCTGCTATTTGATATCGCGCCGGATATTCCACGCAGTCTGTTTGGTGACCCGTTACGGCTGGGCCAGATTTTAATCAATCTGGTCAGTAACGCGGTAAAATTTACCGAACAGGGTTATGTGCATTTGCGGGTGCGTCAGCAAGCGCGTGATGACGACCAGCTGACGCTGCAATTTACCATTCGTGATACCGGTATTGGCATGACGCCGGAACAAACCAGCCGCCTGTTTCAAGCCTTTACGCAAGCCGATGGTTCAACCACCCGCCGCTTTGGTGGCACCGGGCTGGGCCTGACCATTGCCCGCCATTTAGTCGAGCAAATGGGTGGCACCATCCAGGTAAAAAGTGAACCTAATGTCGGCAGTGAATTTTCGTTTGCCATCCAACTGACCGCCAATCAGATCATGAACGAAAAACGCCGGCTGATCCCCGGTGCGATCACCGGACTGCGGGTTTTGGTGGTCGATGACAATGCGGTAGCCTGCGATATTTTACTCGCCGCATTACAGCAATTACCGCTGCATGCCGAAGCGGTGACCAGTGCTAACCAAGCATGGTTACGCTTGCAGCAAGCCAATCAGGAAGGTACACCATTTCACCTGCTGATGACCGATTGGCAGATGCCGGAAATGAATGGCATTGTGCTGGCACAACACGCACGGGAATTACCAATACCGCCCCGCATGGTGCTGGTCACGGCGTTTAGTTATGACGATATTCAGCAGGAAGCCAAAGCCGTCGGTTTTGAAAGTTTCCTGACCAAACCCATCAGCCAGTCACAGGTAGTGGATTGTCTGATGCGGCTGTTTGCGCCACCGCAAGGTGAAACCATGGCCGTATTCGAGCATCTGGTCTTACCGCAATTCCGGCAAGCCAATGTGCTGCTGGCGGAAGATAACCCGATCAATCAGCAAATTGCTGTTGAAATGATGATCGCCAGCGGTATTCGCACCGACGTAGCCGCCAATGGCCATGAAGCGATGTCGTTACTGTTTTCTCATGAGCCAACGCATTACGATCTGGTGTTTATGGATCTGCAGATGCCGGGTTTAGATGGCCATGAAGCCACGCTGGCGATCCGCGCCGATGCCCGTTTTCAACAACTGCCGATCATCGCTATGACCGCACACGCACTGCAGGATGAACGCGAGCGTTGTCTGGCCGAAGGCATGAACGACCATATTGCAAAACCAATTGATCCACAGTTGTTCTATAAACTGCTGAGCCACTATCTGGTTCACAAACTGAGCGGCAGTCGGCAAAGCCCATCCAGTAGTGCAAACCTGCAGCTACAGCTGGATGGGCTGGATAGCCAAACCGCGTTACAGCGGGTTAATGGTAACCAAACCCTTTATCTGCAGTTATTACAGCAATTTTGCCATGAACAAGGCGGCATTCCTGCCCGCATCCGCGATTTACTGGCACAACAACAGCCAACCATTGCCAAACCATTGGCCCACAGTCTGAAAGGGGTGGCCGCCAATATTGGCGCCAGCGCGGTATCCGATCTGGCGGCACAGCTGGAAAAAGCACTGAGTCATTCCACTGACATGGCGGGCTTACTGGTGATGACGAATCAGCTGGATAGCGCACTGCAGCAACTCTGCCGCCAAATCAACACACAAATCATTCCGCATGATCTACAGTTGGCCACTACCACCCATCATTTACAACGTGTCACTGACGAAGCGTTGGCAACACTGCGGAAGCTGATTGGCGATAACGATTGCGGCGCGTTAGATCTGTACGCTCAGCTAGAGCCTGGTTTACAAGCGCTGATCCCGCAGGCGGAATTACAACAGATCAATAATCATCTGCAGGCATTTGATTTCGATCTGGCACTGGCACGATTAGAACGCTTTACGCTGGTTCCGGCACTGGCAACTCCAGACGTTCAATCACCCGATTGAGTGCAGCAAAACAGTCAGCATCAATCGCAGTGCCGACCGTTTCCGCCATAATCTCGAGGGCTTTTGGAATCGGGATCGCTCCACGATATGGCCGGGCCGCAGTGATCGCATCAAAGATATCCGCGGTGGTAATGATGCGGGTTTCCAGCGCGATCTGCCCGGCGGTCAGCCCTTTCGGATAACCTTGACCATCCAGCCGTTCATGATGCGCGCCCGCCACCCGCGCCAGCTCGGCAAAGGCCGAAATCCGGCTTAAGATGTTTTCGGTAAACTCCGCATGTCGCTGTACCGCCGCCCATTCCTCGGCATTCAGTTTGCCGGGTTTATCCAAAATCGTATTACTCACACCCAGCTTGCCCACATCATGCAATAAGGCACCCCGCTTCAGCCAACGCCGCCGTTCTGGTGATAAACCCAGCTCCTGCGCCAGCATATCGGTATACAGCGCCACTCGGCCGCTATGGCCGGCGGTGTACGGGCTTTTCGAGTCAACCACCTGACCAAAGGCGGCGGCGATCTCATCCAGATAATCTTCATCTAACGGCCGCTCGCCCTCACCGGCTAACAACGCAAACACCTGCTGCTCTAACGTCGGTGACGCCAGTGTTTGCCAGAAGGTATCATTGTTAGATACTTGCTCAAACAGCTGAACCAACGCGGGATCGAACCATCTTTTCGCGCGCTGCTGCACCTCTTTGCGCGCCGCGACCGGCCCACTGGCGGAATGAAATACATCAACGATCTGTGCCAGCAACGCAATCCGCGCATACAACGGGATCTGTTCACCCGCCAGCCCTGCCGGTTTACCACCACCATCCCAATGTTCATCAAGCGACAAGATGCCTTGTGCGACCGGTTCACTAAACCGCAGCTGACGGGCAATTTCCGCCCCGCGCTGACAGCGGGTTTGGATCAGTTCCGTCGCGATCTGCTCACCGTTACGAAAGATGGTAAATAAACTGCTGAAACGCTCGCTTAAACCGGCCTGCAAACCGGTATGTTTTAAGACGAACGTCACCACGTTAGCGATGCTGCTATCGACTTGCGAAAAATCGTGTTTAAAACGCAGATCATCGGTCAGGTATAACTCGCAGATCCGTGCGGCATTACTGCTACAGCCCAGATCTTTCAGCAGCAACATGTAATACAGTTCATGTAATTTCTGGGCCGGTAAACCGAGCCGTTCACCGAGCTGCATGCCAATCCAGCAACAGCGCACGCAATGCCCTTCCGGCTGCCCTTCGGTGATATCCAACGCATGACTGAGCGAACCGATCAACTCCGACAGACGTAACTCATTACTGGTGCCCAATCGCTGCATGTCGCTGATCTCCAAAGGCGGGTATCAAAAAGCATAGAGGAAAAAAGTGATACGCGGCAAAAACAAAAAAGGCGCAATACCGGTGGTATCGTGCCTCTTTTTTTGTGAGCTGAGTTTTTGTGAACTGGAAGAAATTTATTCAGGAACGTAAATTCAGTCGTCGTTGACTTCCGTTGGCGGATTGTGGCCGTGACTCAGCAAATGTTCAAACTTGGTGTCGGCCAATTTTTGCATAATCGCGCGCCACTGTTGTTCGGCGTCACTACCCGCGTCGCTAAACACTTGCGTCATCAGTTCGCGCTGGCTTTGCGATAAGCGGTTTTCCAGCACTTGCCCTGATGCGGTGAGTGTTAACCGCTTGATGCGTTTATCAAATTCATCGGCATTTGCCGCAATCAAATCGAGCTCTTTTAACACGCGTAACGGGCCATTCAGCGCCTGTTTACTGACACCGAGAATTTTCAGCAACGCATTCACGCTGATGGCGGGGTTGCGCCCGACAAAATAGAGAATGCGATGATGCACCCGTGCTAACCCCTGTTCCGCCAATATCGCATCAGGGCCGGAGGTAAACGCACGGAAGGCAAAATGGAACAACTCTAACGCCGCATTGAGCGAATTTTGATTATTTTGGTCAACCATATTGACTTAATTGAGTGTGCTGGCAAGATAGGTCAACTTCGCTGACGTATCTACCGATAATTTCCTAGAATTTATCGTCCTGCATCAGAAATAGCAATTAAACAAACTCATGCCCGCAGAACCGGAGGCCGCATGTTTGCCGAGCGTATCCAACATCTCACATCCTCAATCATCCGAGAAATCTTAGCCAGCGCGCAAAAACCGGATGTCATCTCGTTTGCCGGTGGTCTGCCTGCGGAAGGGAGTTTTCCCGATATTGACTGGTCCGTGTTACCCAACAAGGTCAGACAATATGGCATGAGTGAGGGTGAACCCGAGCTGCGCGAAGCGATTGCCGCCGAAGCGCGCCAGAAAGGTATCGACTGTGATGCCAATCAGGTGCTAATTTTGTCAGGCTCACAGCAAGGGTTGGATTTAGTCTCGAAACTGTTCATCGACCCGAACAGCAAGGTGCTGGTTGAATCACCGACCTATCTGGCGGCACTGCAGTGTTTTAATCTGTTTCAGGCACAATGCCAAGGCATCAAGCTGGGCAATAAAGGCCCGGATATCAGCAATTTTGAACATCAGATCCGCGACCACAAACCGCGTTTTTCTTACCTGATCCCGAGTTTCCAAAATCCGTCGGGCACGTGTTATGACGTGGCCTCACGTCAGGCTGTGGCGGCGTTACTCGATCAATATAACCTGCCATTGATTGAAGACGAGCCGTATTGCGAGCTGGATTACGACAATCTGGCCAAACCGCCGATCTGCTCGTTTCTGAAAACCGCACCGTGGATCTATTTTGGTTCGTTTTCCAAAGTGTTGATCCCCGGTTTGCGTATTGGTTATCTGATTGCGCACCCGGACTTGATCACGCACCTGGTGCGTCTGAAACAGGCAGCGGATCTGCACACCAACCGTCCGGGACAATGGCTGGCGCTGGAGTACATGAACTCGGCCGATAAACCACAACGTCTGGAACGTCTGCGCGAGTTCTACCGTGTGCGTCGTGATGCGTTTGCGGCGGCACTGGAGAGTGAATTTGCCGATCTGGCAGAGTGGCAGATCCCATCCGGCGGGCTGTTTTTCTGGTTAAAACTAAAAAACACCGTGGATACCCGCCCGCTGTTAAAAATTGCGCTGGAAGCCGGGGTAGCTTTTATGCCGGGCGAAGCGTTCTTTGCGGAGAGTAACCCGCCACATGGCTATATCCGTCTGAACTTCAGCCATACTGAACCGGAAAAAATGGTGGAAGGCTTGCGTCGGTTACGCAAGGTGTTGCTGGAATCCGATAACGTCTGACCCCAAACCGGCGGCATGAAAAAAGGCGCGATACCGCACGGTATGGCGCCTTTTTTATAGTCCGGCTGATTACGCTTTCGGGCGCACACCCAAGGTATGACAGATGGCGTAAGTCAGTTCCGAGCGGTTCAGCGTGTAGAAGTGGAAATCTTTGACCCCTTCACGCGACAGCACGCGCGCCATGTCGATCGCGATGCTGGCACCGACCATGTTACGGGTCATCTGGTCATCATCAGCAATACCTTCAAAGCGCTGATGCAACCATTGCGGGATCTTCACGTTGGTGAAACCAGCAAATTTCAGCAGATTTTTGTAGTTTGACACCGGCAGGATGCCCGGCACGATTTCCGCTTCAATCCCGATCGCGGCACAACGATCGCGGAAACGCAGGTAGCTTTCCACATCAAAAAAGAACTGTGTGATCGCGCGGTTGGCGCCGGCATCGATTTTACGTTTCAGGTGCAGCAGATCAGCCTGCGCGCTTTTCGCTTCCGGGTGTACTTCTGGGTAAGCGGCTACGGAAATATCAAAATCGGCCACCTCTTTCAGCAATGCGACCAGATCATCGGCGTACATTTCTGGTTTGCCCGCACCGGCTGGCAAGTCACCACGCAGCGCCACGATGTTGCGAATGCCGTTATCCCAATAATCTTTGGCAATGGTACGCAGCTCATCACGGGTGGCATCCACACAGGTCAGGTGCGGCGCGGCAATCAGACCGGTACGTTCTTTGATGTCTTTGATAATGCTGTGTGTGCGGTCACGGGTGCCGGAGTTAGCGCCATAAGTCACTGAGACAAATTTCGGTTTCAGTTTGCTCAGGCGTTCAATCGAGTTCCACAGCGTCAGTTCCATGCTTTCAGTGGCTGGCGGGAAAAACTCAAACGAAACATTAATATCGCCATTCAATTCGGCCAGATTCTGGTTCAGGGCTTCTACCTGACGTGCGCTGTCAAAACTCATGATTACTCCTTGCCTGCCTTACGGCCTGTGGGACGGAAGGCTCCGCTTCCTGCATCGACCAAACAAAACAGATGTTTGGACGTCTAAATGTCTATACATCTTATTTGAACTGTTCAGAATGTCAACATCTCACCTTAAGCATATCTGACATTCTGTTATCCGTCGTTATTCTGCCGCCGACATGGTTTGCAGCATGGCACCTAAACCACTGTAACGTTCGGTCTGTTTCCGCACCATCAAGGCCAGCACCTCCGGTGTGGCAAACAGATCCAGCTGTTCACGCGCGCGGGTGATGCCGGTGTAGAGCAACTCGCGCGTCAGCAGCGGGTTCACGTCGGGCGGTAACAACAGCAGCGTGTGGGTAAATTCCGAGCCCTGCGATTTGTGCACTGTCATCGCCCACGCCGTGTCGTGGGCCGGCAAACGACTGGGCAGAAAACCATGCGCTTTGCCATCGGGCAATACAAACCAGACCCGCAGCCGTTCGCCGTCGCTGGCGGCAATCCCGATATCACCGTTATACAACCCCAGACCATAGTCATTTTCGGTGATCATCACCGGCCGCCCGGCAAACCACTCGCCGCTCATCTGCAATCGACCCTGCGCTTGCAGGCGCTGCCCGATGGCCTGATTCATGCCGTTAATGCCCCACGGCCCGTCGTGTAACGCGCACAACAGCCGAATTTGATTAAACGCCTTCAATAGATCAATGGCATTCTCAGATGTAATCGGCGCAACGAGTAAAGCCAAATAGGCGTGATAGCCTTTGGCGGCTACATTAATGGCCATCTCAAGACGCTGTTCGTCACTGTGCAGGCGGATATCGCGATAGTCTTGTGCCCACACGGCATGCGCCGCTTTCACGTCCCCATTGTTCACCGCTTCCGCCAGTTTACCGATGCCGGAATCAGCCGCAAATCGATAGCTTTTACGCAATAAACAAAGCCGGTCGCGCAATGGGTGCCCGGCGGGTTGCACGTAATTTTGCAGCTCGTAACCGGTACGCTGTTGCAGTTGCTGCGCTTGTTGTGAGCTAACCCCCTGCGCAACAAACTGGCAGATATCGCCCAGCACCGCACCCGCTTCCACCGATGCCAGCTGGTCTTTATCGCCGAGTAAAATCAAGCGTGCCTGCGGCGGTAAGGCGACCAGCAAACGCGCCATCATCGGTAAATCGATCATCGAGGCCTCATCAACCACCAGCACGTCCAGCGGCAACGGATTTTGCCCGTTATGACGAAATTCCGGTAAACCGGGGATCACCCCGAGCAAACGGTGCAAGGTGCTGGCTTGTGTTGGAATACCGGCCAGCCACGCCGCATTCACCTGCCCGGTCAGCTCGGTTTTTGCTTTGGCGATGGATTCCGTCAGGCGTGCCGCCGCTTTACCGGTCGGTGCTGCCAGCCGGATCAACAACGGCTGTTCACTTTGCGCCACCAGCAGTGCCAGCAGTTTCGTCACAGTCGTCGTCTTACCCGTGCCGGGGCCACCGGAGATCAGCGTAAAACGTCCGTCACAGGCGGTTGCTACGGCCACCGCTTGCCAATCAACGTCTGTTTGTGGCGTAAACAATTGGCGTAACTGCTGGGCTAATTCGGGGCTGTCGGCACTCGTTACCATTGGCAAACTGGCTTGTTGTAACCAACAGGCCACCTGCTGTTCAAAACGGAAATAACGGCTGAGGTAAAGTCGTCCGGCAAATAAGGTCAGGGGTTGCCCCGCCGGCTCCTCAACCACCGCCGGATCGCTGACCAGACACACCAATGGGCTGCGCGCTAACAGGGTCGTCAACTCAGATACGCTGACCGCTGGTAAAGCGACCTCGGGTAACAACGCTTGCCACTGCGCCAGCCGTTCCGGCCACGTCATCAAATCAAAACAGACATGACCACGTCCCAGCTCTTGGCTGGTGATCGCCACCGCCAGCTGGATGCTGTCATCCGCATCCCAGCGCGCCAATAACTGCGCGAGTTGCACATCCAGATCGCGCAATAATCGTGAGTCCAATAACGTTTGCCACACCGAGGTTAACGCAGAAGAGTGTGCGGTCATTACATGGTCTCCCCGCTGATTACAGCCACTTCGCCGGCAAATAAGGCATCTAACGCGTCGATATGCGTTTTGTCCGGTTTAGTCGCATACACGCCACTGCCCGCCTCGCCGTTCATGCCGCGCAAAAACAGATAACAGACACCACCGATATGCTGGTCATAGTCATAATCGGGCAAACGGCAACGCAGATAACGGTGTAACGCCAGCGTATAGAGCTGATATTGCACATCGTAACGGTGCTCAATCATGGCTTGCGCCATCGCATCTTGCTGATAGGCCGCCGCATTATCACCAAGATAGTTCGATTTGTAATCGACTACGTAAAAACGACCGTCATGCTCAAACACCAAGTCGATAAAACCTTTCAGCATGCCCTGCACTTCATTAAATGTCAGGGCCGGTGCTTGGGCAGAAAGCAGATCGCCTGCGGCCAGACAACGATTAAGTGCCGCAGCGGATAGTGCCGACAGCGGCAGCAAAAATTCCATTTCGCTTAAGCAATGCTCAGGGGTTAATTGTGCCAGCGACAGACCGGGGAAGAGTTCGCTGGTTAAGATCTGTTCTAGCCACTGTTCCAGCACCGGCAACCACGGCTCTGGCTGCCAATCGTGGCTCAGTTGCACGCCTTGCAGATGCTGCACGATCCATTGCTGACGGCTGGCACCATCGGCACCAAAATCAAGATCTTCCAACAAACTATGCAGGAAGGTACCGGCATGTGCGCCACGCGGGAAACTGAACACATCAAAACGCGGCGCAGTTGGTTCGATTTCGCTCATCACTAACGGCACAGCCGGTTTGGGCGGTGTGGAACCATGGCTGACCGTGAGTGCCGAATAAGAGGTCACCCGCCAGTTGCGCTCCAGTTGCCCGCTAAACTGCCGAGCCTGTGCTGTAGGTAATAGCGGTTTAACTTCCTGATAAGGCTTAGTAGGAAAGACGATCTCCGCCACCTCCATCGCCAAATCATGATTATTCTGCTTGTGCAGCCACTGGTGGAATCGCTGCGTGAATGCCATATCGCTATCGTTTTTCAGCAAATAATCCAGCGCCGCCGGACGATCATCTTTCGCCTTGGTTTTGCTGTTGGCTTTCAGATCGGCGAGCCCCAGCCAGGTGACAAACACACCGCGCGTTAACGCCACATACAGCAGCCGCAGATCTTCCGCCAAACGCTCTTCGGCCGCTTGCTCCCACGCTTCATCTGAGCCGCTCAAATCGAGTCGCACACCGTTATCCGTGTGATAACGCGGCGTGTCATTGCCCCGATAAGCGCAGATAAACGGCAGCAATACCAGACCATATTGCAGCCCTTTTGATTTATGGATGGTGACGATCTGCACGCGCTGACGCTCGGAATCGAGCCGCAGTTGTTGCTCGTCCGCATCGCCATTCGGTTGCTGGCAACGCTCCAGTAACCAGCGCAGTAATGCATGTTCACCGTTTAGCGTACTGGCAGCGGTTTGCAATAGCTCGCCTAAATGCAGCACATCGGTCAGTTGGCGCTCGCCATTCACTTCACCTAACAAACGTTCAGGAATTTGATACCAGAACAACCACTGGCGCAGCATCGGCAAAATGCCACGTTGTCGCCATAACTCGCCCGCCTGTCGGATACGCTCGACGGTCTGCTCCCACAAGCTTTCATCGTCGTTCAGGTTGGCCAGTTGCGTTACCGTCCAGCCCTGCAAACCCGTCGCCATCGCCGCACGAATGAGCATCTCATCCTGCGGATTGAGGCAAGCTTCCAGCAGACGCGCCACATCGTGCGCCACGGGTTGTGCGAACACCGACTCCCGATTGGAAAGATAGACACTGGCGATGCCGCATTCATGCAAGGCTTGCTGCATCACGGCGGCCTCGCGCCCGCTGCGCACCAGCACCGCGATATCATTGGGTCGTAGCGCTTTACCATCCAGCGTCGCCTGCCCGTCTTTTGCAGCCGTCAACCACGTATAAATTTGCGCAGCCGCCGCCAGCGCCATGCGTTGCTGATAGGCCGCACCACTGACTTCGCCTTCCAGCGGGAAGCAACATTGCAATGCTGTTTGCGGCTGGCCTTCTAACACAAAACCGGTCTCTTTGCCCTTGGCTTTCACCGCTTCAAACGGAATGCTGTCTTGATAAATAAACGGGGCGTGGGAATGGGCAAATAAAGCATTCACCGCCCGCACTAATTCATCGGTGGAACGGTAGTTGGTTTGCAGTGTGTAATGCGCAGCCACCTGCTGCTTCGCGGCGATGTAGGTAAAAATATCGGCACCACGGAAGGCGTAAATCGCCTGTTTGGGGTCGCCGATCATGTAAAAGCCGCATTCCGGATTTTGCCCATACAAGGTCGAGAAGATCTGATATTGCAGCGGGTCGGTATCCTGAAACTCGTCGATCATGGCGACCGGATATTGCTCGCGAATACGTTCCGCCAGCACAGCGCCACGCTCGGAGCCTAATGCCCGTGCCAGATTGGCCAGCAGATCATCAAACGACAACTGTTGCTGCCGCTGTTTTTGTTGCTGCAAGCGTGCGCGCACCTGCGTGAGGGCCGCAGCAATCACCACATCGTCGATATCGTTGGGTTGTGCCAACAGCGTTTCAATTTGATCAAATAACGGATGAGTTGGCACCGCACCCGCTTTGGTTTTCGCTGCCAACACCGACGCGGAAAAGTTTTCCAGTGCTTTGGGTAACTGATAACTTTTGAGCGGAGTATTGACCCACTCACTGACTTTATTTAGCCAGTTCGGTAGATTCTTTTTCGAATAACTCTGTTTACTGACCCCCGATGCCGTGATCACCGCATCAAGGCTGCCCACAGCCGCGAGCCATGCTGCTCGTAAACTATTTAATCGCGCGATGATCGCCTGATGGCGCTCGGCCAAGCTCTCGCTGGTACGCGGCTGACATTGCAAACCGGCCAATGCCAGATGTGGGCTGATTTCGCGCAACAGCGCATCGGGCCCTTTCCAATGATCGAGCAGCGCTTGCGCCAGCAAGGCATCGACCTGATAAGTGGTGTGTCGCCAAAAATCAGCCACGGCCACGGCGCGCAGATTCTGCTCTTCGGTTAGAAATTCATTATCGAACAGACTGCCCGACTCAAAGGCGTTTTGCGTCAGCATACGCTGGCAAAAACCATGAATGGTGTAGATCGCCGCTTCATCCATCTGCCGTTCGGCAGTCAGCAACTGACGTAACGCCAGCGCTTTGTTCGGGCACTCATCCAACAAACGTTGGATCAGCGGGTCTTGGCTAAACCCTGCCTCAATCGCCCGTCGCGTATCACGGATCGCTTTTAAGATACGCTCGCGCAGCTCAGCGGTGGCCGCTTCGGTGAAGGTCACCACCAGAATACGATCGACCAGCAGCGGCGTGCCAAACCCCGCCTCACCCACACCATGCCCCAGCAATAAGCGCAGATACAACCCGGCAATGGTGTAGGTTTTCCCCGTACCGGCACTGGCCTCGATCAGGCGTAATCCACTGAGCGGGAAACTGAGAATATCCAGTGGCTTACTCATGTTCTGCCTCCTGCAAATGCTGGCGTAATGGCAGCAGCAATTGCACCGCCCAAGTTTGTATTTCCAACCAATGCGTATCAGTTAATTCAGGGAAACAGCGGGCTAAGTAGGTGTCTTGCACCTCCCCAATCACAAACGAACCATCGCCAAGATAGCTTTTCTGCGCCGACTCGCGCGCCTGTAACTGCTGCGCGGCATCGCCCAGCTCGCCCCTTTCGGTCAGGGCTTTTTCCAGCCACACCCACGCCGTGTTCACCGGTAAACAGAGCGGGCGCTGCATGCCCGCCAGAAACGCCGCCCACCACAATTGCAGCTGTGCTCGCGCATCCTCGACACGGAGCACCTCAAGTGTCCATTCGCCTAAACTGCCGTTATCCAATGCCAGCAACTGCGTGGGTTTAGTCAGTTTTCCAGCTGCCGATAGCGCCAGATGTTCTAGCCAGATCGCCACCAGCCAGCTGGCTTTGAGTTTACTCACCCGATGCCGTACCAACTGACCGTGATAGACGTCACCAACACTGCCGAGCAGCTGCCAGTCGTTGAAATCCAGATGGAAGGTTTCGCGTTGCGCCTGTGCCAGCGGCCATGTTTGCATCGCCATCACCAATGGCGTGAGGTTGTTGGCATCACCCTGTAGCGCCAGCTTGCCAAACTCGCCATCGGGCAACTGTCCTTCGGCCAGCAAACGCGGTTGCCAAACAGTCTCTGCCACGCCAAGGCGCTGATAACGCAACAGCCGTTCACGCAACTGATATTGCTGCAGTTTATCTAACCAGAATGGCTCACTGTCTTCCAACGCCGCTTCACGTTCCACAAACTGCACACGCAGGCGACGACGGAAAAATCCCGCTACCGGATTGCGAAAAAAACGCAGCCAATCGGCCAATTCAATCTCGGGTTTCTGTTTGGTGATATTAAGCTCATCAGGTAATGGCAGCTCACCATCAAAAAAGCCGGCATTCCCGGTCGGCGCCAGCGCTGGCAGCCAATCGGCGGCATAACTAAACAGCCGCGCCCCAGCCACTTGCGCATCCGGCGTAAAATAGCGGGCATCGTAAGGCACCAACGGATGTTCGGTCAGCAGATGCGCCAGCAACCGCTCTTCTTGTTTCGCCTCGTCATCGTCACTCGCTGTCGCCAGACAAAATGCGCGCTGGCAATACTCCTGCAATTCGGTGACGAGCACCGATGGCATCAGGTGCCGGTTGTCGGTAGCACTGTGCGACACATATGAAATATAGAGCTGTTCCTGGGCGGCGAGCATGGCCTCTAAAAACAGATAGCGGTCGTCTTCACGGCGTGAACGATCACCTTTGCGTGGCTGGTTGGCCATCAAATCAAAACCCAGCGGCGGCATGCTACGCGGATACAAGCCATCGTTCATGCCCAGCAGGCACACCACTTTAAAAGGAATTGCCCGCATCGGCATCAGGGTGCAGAAGTTGACCCGTCCGGCGAGGAATTGCTGCCCGCCGCGCACCGCGTTCAGCTCACTTTGCAGATGATCGTGGAATACGGTTAGCGGTAATGGCGCCTGATAGTTCATCTGCGACAGCCGTTGCTGCCAGCTTTGTACGGTCGTGCGGATCAGGCTCAGTGCCGCTGCATCGGCTTCATCGAGCTGCTCTTCCAGCAGGTAAAAATCGAGTAACAGCCGATCGACCAAATTCTGCCATTCGGTGATCGGACGTGCCGTTTCCAATTCATCACGCAACGCCAGCACTTGGCTGATAAAACGCGCCAGTTGGCCGAGTTTCACCGCATTTTGCCCTTCAATCGTGGTGCACGGTGCGACATCGGCAAACAGGGTTTCGTTACCACTGGCAAAACCGAGCAGCATCCGCTCCAGCCCGAACGACCAGGTATGCCGTTCACGCGGTGGTAACTCAAAGCGCTCGCCATCAGCAGGCGCCAGCCCCCAGCGCACGCCCGATTCCAGCGCCCAGCGACGCAGTGTGGACAGATCACTTTCCGCCAGCCCGAAGCGTTTTAGCAGCGCGGGCACCGCCAGTAATTCCAGCAACTCGGTCGCCGTACAGCGTAAACTCGGCAGCGACAGCAAGATCAGGAAACTTTGCAGTAACGGATTTTCCTGCGTTGCCGAGCGGTCAGAAATCGAAAACGGAATGTAGCGCTCACCCGCCGCACTGCCGAATACGGCTTGGATATACGGGCCGTAGCGGTTGATATCCGCCACCATCACCACAACGTCTTTCGGGGTCAGGTTTGAGTCAGCGCCAAAGCGTTGCAGCAGTTGGTCATGCAGCACCTCCACTTCGCGCAACGGGCTGTGACAACCGTGCAGCACCAGTGATCGGTCATCTAAAGTCACATTTCGTTTCGGCTTGATACGGGTGCCATCTTGCAGTTCCAACAGATCTTGCTGCACCAGATGCAACAGGCTATCACTGTTGATCTCCGCAAAGGCGTCAATCTCGGCCGCGCTGATCTCCGCCAACAGCGCCAGATAATCACGCCCCTGTTTGCCGAGTGACACCAATAACGGGTTACCCTGCTGTTCGCCGTCATCGCTGAACAGTCGCGCTAATTCGGTCTCGGGTAAGAGTGGCTGCTGCAACTCCGCCTGCTGCCAACGTTCGCGGCGCTGCGCCAGCAAGTTATTCAGCACCCGCCGGTTGAGCTGGTTCTCTTCCTGCAGATCACCCCAGTAATAACGACTTGGGTTAGTAAGCAGCAGATGCACTTCGCAATGCTCACCCAGCGCCATCAGCGCTTCCAGATAATGCGGCGGCAGTGAGGAGATACCAAATACAAACAATCGCTGCGGTAGCACCGCTTTTGGTTTACCGGCTTTTAGCGTGTTGATAAAACTCGAAAATAAGTTAACCCGGTGCAGATGGCTGGCTTGCTGTTCGGTCAATGCCACCAATTTACGCCACAACACCGGCTGCCACGGCTGCGCTTCTGCACCTAACGCACCACCTTGTTCCCAATCAACAATCCAGTCCGGCCGATAGACCAGATATTGGTCGAACAGGTCGGCAATGCGCTGGCACAACTGATAACAACGCCGACCGTCATCATCTTGCGCCAGATAACCGGCCAGTGGCGCAAACAGCTCTTCATTCATGCATTGTGGTAACAACTGCATCAGTCGCCACAACATCGCTGGTTTGGTGTAGGGGTTTTCTTTCGGCACTTCCGGCAGCACCTGATGAAACATCTGCCAGATAAAACTCGATGGCAGCGGAAACACGATATTCGCCGCCACACCCAGATCTTGTGCCAGTGCTTGTTTCAGCCACTGCGCCATGCCGGGGCTTTGTACCAGAATAGTTTCTGCCGCCAATGCTGGTTGCAGCGGTGACAATTGAATGAGATGTGCTAACAGACTTTTTAGAACATCCAATTGATTGGAATGATAAACCCTGAACATGCCCGCTACCTGTGTCTAAACTGCGCTGCGATGATATCGATAATAGAGGAAAGCGACCGCTCATCACTATTCGTTTGGGCACAATCTTCGGAAAAATCGATTATTTAGCCGGCCAACAATCCGATAGCATGACTTTTTGCAGTGATTTGCATCATAAAGTTGAAATATTACGCAGACAGGGCAAAAATGCGCATCTTGGTCACACCCTCACTCTGACCAATAAACTGAGCATGTAAAAAACAAAACCGATAAATAGCCAAACTAACTCAATTAGCTTGAATCAAGTAACAATTACAGGACCCTTATGAACATCATGCGCAATGCCATTCCGGCTCTGCTGTGTGGTCTGACCCTGACCAGCCTGTCAGCGTCGGCCGTTGAATACCCGTTGCCAGCAGCAAACAGCCGCTTAGTTGGCCAGAATATTGAGTATGTTGTCCCTGCTGATAGCAAACAACCTCTGGAAGCGATCGCTGCCAAATATCAAATCGGCCTGAGTGGCATGATGGAAGCCAACCATGGGGTTGACCCTTATCTGCCAAAACCAGGCAGCACGCTGATCATTCCACAACAGCTGATCCTGCCGGATACCCCGCGCGAAGGCATCGTCATCAACGTGGCAGAAATGCGTCTGTATTATTATCCGAAAGGCAAAAAAAACTGTCGAAGTACTGCCAGTCGGTATCGGTCAGCTGGGTAAAGATACCCCAGAAAACTGGGTAACCTCAGTGCAGCGCAAACAAGCCAACCCAACCTGGACCCCGACCGCGAAAGTACATAAAGAATATGCCGCCATGGGTGAACCGTTGCCTGCAGTAGTTCCTGCTGGCCCAGAAAACCCAATGGGTCTGTTCGCACTGTATGTGGGTAACCTGTACGCCATTCACGGCACCAACGCCAGTTTTGGTATCGGTCTGCGTGTCAGCCACGGCTGTATTCGTCTGCGTAATGACGACATCAAGCACCTGTTCAGCGTTGTTCCTGTTGGGACTCGCGTTCAATTCATCAACCAACCAGTGAAAGCCACCCAAGAGCCGGATGGTCGCCGTTATCTGGAAGTGCATGAGCCACTGTCTCGCACCATGGAAGAACTCAACTCAACCGAACAGGCTTCATTACCAATGACTGCTGGCATCGGCCACTTCATTGCGAAAGCGGATACTGATTCGCATGTGGTGAAGCAAATATTGGAAGAGCGTACTGGTTTACCGACTCAGATCAATCCGCAAGCGAACTAATTGCTTCTACGTATTGCATTCAAACCTCGCTACGGCGGGGTTTTTTTATGGCCGGAAAAAATGAGATAAAACGACAACAGATAAAATATGCAGATGAATGGGAGAGAAAAAACAGTAAGAGAATCAGGAAATGAAATTATCAGAAGCCCAAAAATGATGAGGCACCGCAAAGCAGTGCCACATCAGAGGGTTCATCACCAAGAAATAATTATTTCTTGTAATGAGTTGCCAGGTTGTCCAGACGTGCGTTAGCGCGAGCAGCTTCTGCTTTAGCGTCAGCAACGTCAGCAGCCAGTTTGCTCTGACCGTCTTTGATTGAACCAACTTCAGTAGCCAGCTGGTCAACTTTACCAGTCAGGGTCTGAACGTCAGATTCGATTTTAGAGGTGTTTGCACAACCAACCAGCAGGGTTGAGCTCAGAGCGATGGTGCCCAGCAGTACTTGATACTTGTTCATGATAACTCCTTTGACTTTATTAGGATGGCTTCAAAGCCTCAATAGTATGACACAAAAACGGCCATACGAATCAATACTAACGGAGATTTTTTTGCATTTTGCACACAAAAACTCAATGTACTGATCCTTGGCGCTATCTTCTCCGATTTGTGCTCATCAAACAATCGCTATGATAGGACTCAGACAGAAAAAACACGAAAATTACCCTGTTACATCAATTTTTGAGTGATTTTTTTGCCATAAGTGTGTCAATTGCGTCACTAGATCGGCTCGAGTATAGGGTTTAGTTAATAATGGCCAGTTCAACTTGGCGACTTGTTCACTGAAATCATGTCCACTGACTAACAATAATTTTAAATCGGCGTTCAGTTGTTGTGCTTGCTGCACTATTTCGATGCCACTGGCCTGGCCAGGTAAAACAATGTCGCTGATCAGCAATTTTACATCGGGTATGGTTTTCACCCATGCCAGTGCCTGATTACCACAATCGGTATCCATCGTCAGACAGCCAATGCTGTGCAGATATTCACACAATGTTTGTCGCACATCGGTCTGATCTTCCAACACCACCACTAATGGCATCTCATTTTCTGACCATACCGGTGTGGGCATAGCCGCTGAAGTTAATGCCATTGGTTCAGCCTCAGCACAGGGTAATTGCAGACGCACACAACTGCCGCGTTGTGGTTCACTGTCAATTTGCACGCGCCCACCAGACTGGCGCACAAAACCATAGACCATTGAAAGACCAAGGCCACTGCCCTTCCCTGCCGCTTTGGTAGTAAAAAACGGTTCAAACACCCGTCGCAATACGTCAGCTGTCATACCACAGCCTTGGTCTATCACCTCAACAGTGACCATATCCTGTATCCGACCGCTGGTGCGTTCAACGCGCTGGTTGAACAAACGAATACGGATGGTGCCACTACGCCCCTCCATCGCATCACGCGCATTCACCACCAGATTAAGCAAACTGTTTTCCAACTGGTTGGCATCCATCCAGGCCGCTCGTAGATCAGGTTGAATATCCAGTTCCAGCCGTAAGGTCGCTGGCAATGAATGCTCCATCAGTTCGCGCAGGTTGGTGACCAGCTCGGCCAAATCGATAGCTCGCGGGCGCAGTGCTTGTTTGCGCGAGAAAGCCAGCAGACGCTGCGTCAACTGCGCCCCTCGTTCAGCCGCTTTATAAGCGCGTTCGATACGCTGGCGTGTGCGTTCTTCCAGCTCATCCGTTTGCAGTAATTCCAGATTGCCGAGAATAACAGCCAGCAGGTTATTAAAGTCATGCGCAATACCACCGGTCAGATGCCCCACCGCTTTCATTTTCTGGCTGTGGATCAGCTCAGCTTCCAGCACTTTCCGGTCGGTACGGTCTAATACCATGCTGGCGATACTTTTGTTGGTCAGCCGGTTCAGGCGTAGTTCGACGTAACGTTCACCATCCAGCTGCAATTCCAACGTCAATACGCTGTCATCATCACGCCACAGATGATCGGGCGATAATGGCTTGCCATCACTGCGTTGCGCACCGTGCTCTTGCAGACGTTGTAATAATTCACGGAAATGGCAGCCGTGGACGATCTGCTCCATTTGCAGCAAAGAGGCATATTGTGGGTTACACACTACCAACGCCCCTTCGGCATCAAACAGGGCAAAACCATCGCGGATGGAAAGAAAGGTAGTCTCCAGCTGAATGCTTTTTTCTTTAAACAGCTTGGTAACCCGCGCCAGTGAGGCGGCATTATTGGCAAATACGTTAAAAGCGCGTGCCAAATCACCCAGTTCATCCTGCCGGTGCAAACCCGGCACCCGCACGGTGCGCTCCCCTTTGGTCAGCCGCGTCATCGCATCGGCAATCGCGGAAACCAGCACACCTAAATTGTCGTAGATGTAATTGCCCGCTAATGCGGTAATGACAACCGCCAGCAAACCAAAGATTTCGATAGTGAAAGTGCTGGTTTGTAATTCACTGTGTGTGCGCTCGGCGCGTGAACTGGCGGAGTTGACCACCAGTTGCACATACTGGTTGATGTCTTCATCCAGCAGGTTAACCAGCGCCTTGATGCGGAAGGTATGATAGGCAATGGCCAGATCACTGTTTTGCAGTTTCTGATTCAGCGCCTCGACCGGCTGCAAGGTATTACACAACTCCCGCAAGGTGCTGCGTCGTTCCGGATCAGCCTGCGCAATGCCTTGTTGCCAGCGCTGGCGTAATAAAGACAGCTGCTTGAGTACGTCAGGCGATGCCGGAATCGTCAGCGTCATATCCAGCATATTGGCAAACAAGCTTTGCTCTAATGCGGTCGGCCAACCGACGGCATTTTCTTTCGCCAACAATTCCAGTTGCGATTGCGCCTGATAAATCACGCCGAGTAAATCGTGACGTTCCAGATGACGGGTTCGGGTCAGATCGAGCAGACGACGTACACTTTCTTGTAATTCATCGCTGCGTTTATGAATACGGTTGATCAGTTGCGGTTGTTGCTGTGCCAGCGGCGCGGCCGCCATTTTGGTTAATGAATCGCGTAACCCTTGCAGCGAGTTCTTCAATAAATCCGATTCACTTTGATACTCCATCGCGCCGATGACTTGCGTCAAACTCACTGCCACCGTCGCCACTTTCGCAGTTTTAACCCCCACTTCCATTCCGCTGCTCATTTCTGACAGCGTACTTTCCTGCATATCTGTGAGCAGTCTCCCAGCATTGTTAAAACCAAAAACGGCAATGATACCAATGGCGAGGGTTAACGACACCACCAGTAAGTTGAACGACAACAGGCGGCCGCGAACACCGGAAAACAATGGCTTACGATGAAATGAGGGTGACGACATGGCAATTTCTCACAACCAATTAGAGGTGTCAGAGTAGCCGCTTGGCAAGGTGAACAAAAGCGCCATTAACATTATGACAATTGTTAATCACACAAAACATACGCCATTTACACTCCGGTGTTTTACTGCTGCCATGAAACTTCACCACGAGGCAGATGATGAGCGACAAACAACCCATTTTGGAGATGCGAAACATCGCCAAACGCTTCGGCCAGTTCTACGCCCTGAAAGATGTCAGCCTGACTATCTATCCTGGCGAAGTGCATTCCCTGATGGGGGAAAATGGTGCCGGTAAAAGTACACTGATGAAAATTCTGGCGGGTGCTTACACTGCGACCGCTGGCGAAATTGCTATCGATGGCCAGCCTTACACCATCAATGGTCCGAAAGACGCGTTAAATGCCGGTATTACCCTGATTTATCAGGAAATCAATCTGGCGCCGAACCTCACGGTTGCGGAAAACATTTTTCTCGGTTCCGAAATCACCCGTAACGGGATGGTGAACCGCCAGAAGATGGAAGAAGAAACCGAGTTAGTACTGGCGCGTCTGGCTGCGCGTTTTAAAGCTTCTGCCAAAGTATCCAGCTTAAGTATTGCCGAGCAACAGCAGGTAGAAATTGCCCGCGCCCTGCACCGTAACAGTCGTGTGCTGGTCATGGACGAACCGACTGCCGCGCTGTCTTCCCGTGAAACCGATATGTTATTTGCGCTGATCAAAAAACTGCGCAGTGAAGGGTTGGCAATCATTTATATCAGTCACCGGATGGCTGAAATCTATGAATTATCCGATCGCGTCAGCGTATTACGTGATGGTCAATATATCGGCAGCCTGATGCGCAGCGAACTCTCCGCCAGCGAACTGGTCCGCATGATGGTAGGCCGTCCGCTCAACGATCTGTTCAACAAAGACCGGGCTATTCCAAAGGGTGACATGGTGTTGGAATGCCATGATCTGACCGATGACGACAAAGTGCTGTCTGGCAGTTTGAATGTGCGGGCCGGTGAAATTGTCGGCTTATCTGGTCTGGTCGGAGCCGGTCGCTCTGAATTAGCCCAGCTGATTTTCGGCGCGCGCAAAATTGTCTCCGGCAATATCAAACTGAAAGGTAAACCACTGGAAATCAACAATCCGCGTGATGCGATTGACTGTGGGATCGGCTTTTTAACAGAAAACCGCAAAGAACAAGGCCTGTTTCTGGAGATGACCGTGCACGACAACATCGTGATGGCCACCATCGAACGAGACAGCAAACTCGGTGTACTGAACGAACAGAAAAACCGAGCACTGAGTGATACCGCAATCAAGACACTGAATATTCGCGTGCCGCACAGCCAAGTCGCAGTGGGCGGTCTTTCTGGCGGGAACCAGCAGAAATGTCTGATTTCCCGCTGGGTCGCCATCCACCCGAAACTGCTGATTCTGGATGAACCAACCCGTGGCGTGGACGTCGGCGCGAAAAGTGAAATTTACCGGATGATGACCGACATGGCACGTAAAGGCGTTGCCATTCTGATGATCTCCAGTGAGTTACCAGAAATCGTAGGCATGAGTGACCGCGTTTTCGTTATGCGTGCCGGCAGCATTGTCGGTGAGTTAGACGGAGAAGCAATCACCCAAGAAAACATCATGGAGCTGGCTACCGGGGCAACCCACCACATGGCCGGCGCGGAAGTGGCATGAGAGAGAATCAGGAATGAGTAACGCTATGAGCACAACCAATACCAATGCGGCTACCAGCCCGGAAAAGAAATTCACGCTACATAAAGTGATCCAGTCGGTCGGGATCTTACCTGTTCTGATCCTGATTTTTATTGGCTTCAGTTTGATGACGCCAAACTTTGCGACTGAATCGAACATCATGAACATTGTGCGCCAGTCTTCCATCAATACGGTACTGGCCGCGGGGATGACCTTCGTCATCATCACTGGCGGGATTGACCTATCGGTCGGTTCAATCCTCGGTGCTACTGCCGTTATGTCCATGGTGACATCTCTGAGCCCTGAACTGGGGTTGTTGTCGATTCCAGTCGCACTGATGGGCGGCTTGCTGATGGGCACACTGAATGGCGTGATGGTGGCTTATATTGGTCTGCCACCGTTTATTGCCACGCTCGGTACCTATACTGCACTTCGTGGTGCCGCTTACCTATTAGCCGGTGGTACCACCGTGATCAACAACAACATCAGCTTCGAGTGGATTGGTAACGCCTATTTAGGACCAATCCCATGGTTAGTTGTGATCGGTTTTGTGGTCATCGCTATTTGCTGGTTCATTCTGCGCAAAACCACACTGGGTATGCATGTCTACGCAGTAGGTGGTAATGCCAATGCGGCTCGTCTGACCGGTATCAAGGTCGGCATGGTACTGACCTTCGTCTATGCCCTGAGCGGTTTAATGGCTGGATTGGGCGGCATCATGAGTGCCTCTCGTCTTTACAGTGCCAACGGCAACCTCGGTGTTGGCTACGAATTGGATGCTATCGCGGCGGTAGTGCTCGGTGGTACCAGTCTGTCTGGTGGTATTGGTAGTATCACCGGCACGTTAATCGGCGCATTGATTATCGCCGCCATGAACAACGGGATGACGCTGATGGGTGTCTCTTACTTCTGGCAGTTGGTAATCAAAGGCTGTGTGATCATCATTGCAGTTCTGATTGATAAATATCGTACCCGGAAACATGCGGGCGCTTAATACACACAACGAGTGTCTAACGACACCCAAACAACGCAACACCCCCTAAACAATAACGGCGGAGTACAACAACTATGCGTTTGAACAAACTGATGTCCACCCTGATCGCAGCAGCAGTCATTACCACCGCACCGCTGGCTCAGGCCAAAGACCTGAAATCTATCGGTGTTACCGTTGGCGACCTGGCGAACCCATTCTTCGTACAGATCACCAAGGGTGCGGAAATGAAAGCCCGCCAACTGGCAGGTAAAGACGTCAAAGTAACACTGGTATCCAGTGGTTATGACTTGGGCCAACAAGTAACTCAGATCGACAACTTCATCGCTGCTGGCGTGGATATGATCGTACTGAACGCGGCTGACTCGAAAGGTATCGCTCCTGCAGTAAAACGTGCCCAGAAAGCGGGTATCGTGGTGGTAGCGGTTGACGTAGCAGCAGAAGGCGCAGATGCCACTGTTACCTCCAACAACACCCAAGCGGGTGAACTGGGTTGCCAATACATTGCTGACAAACTGCAAGGTCGCGGTGATGTTGTGATCATCAACGGCCCACCAGTATCTGCGGTAACCAACCGTGTTGATGGCTGTATGAACACCTTCAAAAAATACAAAGACATCAAAGTACTGTCTTCTAACCAAAACGGTAAAGGTAGCCGTGAAGGTGGCTTAGAAGTCATGACTTCTCTGCTGGCAGCTTATCCAAAAATTGATGCGGTATTCGCTATCAATGACCCTACCGGTATCGGTGCGGATCTGGCAGCCAAACAGGCACAACGTAAAGAGTTCTTCATCGTCGGTGTAGACGGTTCACCTGATGCAGAAGTCGCTCTGAAACGTACTGACAACCTGTTCGTTTCTACTCCAGCCCAAGATCCACAAGTCATGGCATCTAAAGCGGTAGAAATTGGTTACAACATTCTGCAAGGCAAACCAGCACCAAAAGAACCAGTGCTGATCCCAGTAACCCTGATCGACCGCAACAACGTGAAGGATTACAAAGGCTGGACAGTTAAATAGTTCATCCCGTATGACACGCCGCCGCAAGGCGGCGTTTTTGCCACTGTGGTCAGCGCTCAATTTAACGTTGAACGCTAACCAGACTGGCAACGTTCCGGGAGCCGATTTATGTACCTGGGTATTGATTTAGGTACTTCCAGCCTGAAAGTCCTTTTGCTGGATACCGACGAACACATCATCGACAGTGCGAGCATGCCACTGACGGTACAACACCTTCAGCCCGATTTCAGCGAGCAAAATCCGCACGACTGGTGGCAGGCGCTACAACAGGCCATGCTGCAACTCAAAACCCGCCAACCCGCCGCGCTGCGTCAGATAAAAGGCATTGGTTTCAGTGGCCAGATGCACGGCGCCACCTTGTTAGATGATAAAGGCCAGATCCTACGCCCCTGCATTTTATGGAATGATGGCCGCAGCACCGCCGAGTGTCGCTGGCTAGAGCAACGCGCAGATTTCATCGGCATCACCGGCAACCGCGTGATGGCTGGTTTTACCGCGCCAAAACTGCTGTGGGTACAACGTCACGAGCCGGATATTTTTGCCCGTATCGCTCACGTACTGCTGCCCAAAGATTACCTGCGTTATCGCATGAGCGGTGACTTTGCCAGTGATATGGCCGACAGTGCCGGCACATTATGGCTGGACACTGCGCGCCGCCAGTGGAGCGAAGAGCTGCTGGTGGCTTGTAATCTCACCGTCAACCAGATGCCGGATTTGTATGAAGGTAATCAGGTAACCGGCTCGTTATATGACGCCTTAGCCGATGACTGGGGCTTACCACGCAACACGCCGCTGATCGCCGGCGCCGGCGATAACGCGGCCAGCGCGATTGGGCTTGGTGTTGTTAAGGCGGGAGATGGCTTTGTCTCGCTCGGTACCTCCGGCGTTATTTTTTCCGCCTCAGATCAGTATTACGCTAACCCGCAACAAGCAGTACACAGTTTCTGCCATGCCCTGCCCGAGCGCTGGCATCAGATGGCGGTGACTTTGAGTGCAGCCGCATCTTTAAGCTGGTTTTCCCGACTCACAAGCACGCCGGAAGCGCAACTGGCGCAGGAAGCTGAACAGCATGAGGCGGGCGATGTGTTGTTCGCCCCGTTTCTGAATGGTGAACGCACACCGTGGAATGACCCGCATCTGCGCGGTGCCTTCTTTGGCCTCGCCGATTCACATCAGCGCGGACACTTAGCCCGTGCCGTCATGGAGGGTGTGGCCTTTTCATTGGCCGATGGTTATCGCGCGCTGCAACAAGCTGGTTGCGCGCCGCATCAAATGATTGCCACTGGTGGCGGTGCGCGCAGCCAGTTCTGGTTACAGATGATTGCCGATCTCACGCAATGTCGCATCATTGTGCCAACGTATGCCGATGTTGGCGCCGCTTTTGGGGCCGCCCGACTGGCCCGCTTAGCCATCGAACCGGAAGCTTTATTACATCTGACTTCGCACGTCGTACCTGCGACAGCCATCATCCGACCACAATCACAACCCGATCTGCAGGCGCGCTATCAGCGTTACCAGCAGCTGACGCGCTGGTTGTGCCAACAGGAGGGGTAAATGCGTCGTTCACAGCTCAATGAAATTTTAGCCGAAAGCCAAGCACTATTTGCCAAACACCAGATCGCGCTGCCGCCATTCGCGCACTTCACTCCCAACGAATGGGCCAAACACGATCTTAGCCGTTTTCAGGAAGTGTTCGATCTGCAACTCGGTTGGGATGTCACCGACATGGGTAGCAATGATTTTGCCTCAACCGGTCTGACCCTGTTCACCCTGCGTAACGGCTCTGTCGGCGGTAAACCCTACCCGAAACCGTATGCCGAAAAAATCATGATCAGCCGCGAAGGTCAGGTCACACCCTGCCATTTTCATTGGTACAAGATGGAAGACATCATCCATCGTGGCGGCGGCAATATGATCATTGAGCTGTATAACCGCACCACCGATGAACAGTGTGACACCACCGATATCGACGTCGTGCTCGACGGTGAACGCCAGCGACATAAAGCCGGCAGTCGCCTGCGTTTAACCGCGGGGCAAAGCATCACATTGACGCAAGGTCTCTATCACTCATTCTGGGCCGAACCGGGTTTTGGCCCGGTGATCTTGGGTGAGGTTTCGATGGTGAATGATGATCGGTGTGATAATCGGTTCCTGCAGCAACAATCCCGTTTCAGTGAAATTGAAGAAGATGAATCGCCGTTGCACATTTTGTGTAACGAATATGCCCGTTTCCTACCGTTACAGGAGCCATCGTTATGTCGCTGATTTCTCTCGCTCAGGGTTTATCGCATGCCCGTGAGCATGGTTATGCTTTAGGTGCGTTTAATGTGCTGGATACCCATTTCCTGCGCGCGCTGTTTGCCGCCGCCGAAGCACAACGTTCACCATTCATCATCAATATCGCCGAAGTGCATTTTAAATATGTGTCACTGGATGCCATCTGTGCCGCCATCAAAGCAGAAGCCGCGTTGCACAATATTCCGGTGGTGCTGAATCTCGATCATGGCACCAGCTTTGATGCGGTAATGAAAGCCATTCGTCTGGGCTTTACCTCGGTGATGTTTGATGGCTCGGGTTTAAGTTACGAAGAGAATATTCGCCAGACTGCAGAAGTAGTGAAGATGTGCCATGCGCTCGGTATTTCAGTGGAAGCCGAACTGGGTGCAGTCGGTGGTGACGAAGGCGGCTCGTTGTATGGCTCATGTGACAGCAGTAAATTTACCGACCCGAGCAAAGCCACCGATTTTGTCACCCGCACCGGCATCGATGCGCTGGCTGTCGCCATTGGTAATGCGCACGGCAAATATCGTGGCGAACCCAAACTCGACTTCCCGCGCCTGCAAGCCATTCAGGAACAAACCGGTTTGCCGCTGGTGCTGCACGGTGGTTCCGGCATCAGTGATGCGGATTTCCGCAAAGCCATTTCGCTGGGTATTCACAAAATTAACTTCTACACCGGCATGTCACAAAATGCGCTGGTGGCCGTTGAGCAGGCAATGCAGCATCGCGAAACCGCCTACGATGAACTGGCACACATGCTGATGGGCATTGAAACAGCCATTCAGAAAACGGTGGAAGAGCAGATGCAGATCTTTGGCAGCGCAGGGAAAGCCTGATGAACGCCCCGCGCTGTGGCATCCTCGCCGCTGGCACGCTGCTGGTTGATCATGTGCATCTGATTGACGACTGGCCGGAACAGGGGCGACTGGCCACCATTCTGCACACGGAAAATGCTACCGGCGGCGCGGTGCCCAACGTATTGCGCACGCTGGCACGGATGAAAACTGGTCTACCGCTCGCGGCGGCCGGCTTGCTGGGTGATGATCTGGATGGTGAATTTATTCGCCAGTGTCTCAGCGACGATGATATTGACTGTCGCTGGCTGCAAACCGCGCCGCACCCGACCAGCATGACGCAGGTGATGACCAATCATCGCAACGGGCAACGTACCTTTTTCCACGCCCATGGCAGTAATGCCGCGTTTGACAGTCGCGTGTTATCCGATCTGCACAGCAATCACCGCATTTTGCATCTGGCTTACCTGTTATTGCTGCAACAACTGGAAGCTGTGGATGAGGAATACGGTGTCATCGCGGCACGCTTGTTCCATCAGTTACAGCAACAGGGTTATCTCACCTCGCTGGATCTGGTTTCGGTCGATGACCCGGAGCGCGCCAAACGAGTGGTGTTACCAACGCTGCCGTATGTCGATTATCTGATCATCAATGAATTAGAGGCCGCAACCTTAACCGGGCAACCGCTACGCCTGGCTGACGGTAAACCCGACCTGTACCAAATTCCACTGGCAGCAAAAAGCCTGCTGCAACACGGCGTGCAACGCGTCGTGGTGATCCATTGTCCGGAAGGTGCGTGGGCCGCCAGCCGTCACGGCGACAGCCTGTTTACCCCATCGTATTGGATCGAGCCGCAGGAGATTGCCGGCACGGTTGGCGCGGGTGATGCGTTTTGTGCCGGTGTGTTATATGGCCTGCATCAGGCGTGGGATCTGCGCGAGACGTTACAACTGGGTAATGCCTGTGCGCGGTTTAACCTACGCAGCACCAACGCCATTGATGGCGCGGCGCCGCTGACCGAGTTACAGGCATTTATAGCACAACAAGCGAATGGTAACGGAGGTGATCAGGCTTTATGAACGACGGTCACTTCGCGCGACATGACGTAACCGGCACCACGGATGGTGCGGATATATTCCGGCTGTTTCGGGTTGGGTTCGATTTTCCGGCGCAAGCGCATGATCAACACATCGATGGTGCGGTCGAACACATCCAGCGCATCGCTGTGCGTCATCTCCAGCAGTTGATCGCGGGTCAGCACTTTACGCGCGTTTTTCAGCAGCACGGTCAACAACGAATATTCGCCCTGCGTCAGCTCAATATCGTCGCCGTCGGGCGTGTGCAAGCGACCAGTATGGGTGTTGAGCAACCAGCCGTCGAAACGATAACCGGGGCCGCTGATCGGCACTACGGCACGGCGTTGCGGCGTTTCGCCGGCCGGTGTGCGGCGCAACACCGCTTTCGCGCGCGCCACGACAATACGCGGCACAAAAGGTTTGGCAATGTAGTCATCAGCCCCCATTTCCAGGCCCACGATCATGTCTGATTCGGTGGCTAAACCGGTCAGCATAATGACGGGTAGATCGGGGAATTGCAGACGGATTTGTTGTAACAATAACAGACCGCTCATGTCAGGCAGCATTAGATCCAGCAGTACCAGCGCAATATCAGGTTCCTGCTGTAACGTCTGCAGGGCGGATTGCGCCAGATGACAGGTTCGAACTTCGAACACATGTTCGCAGAGGACATCGGTCAGCAATTCGCAGATAGCGACGTCATCGTCCACGACCAGGATCTTGTTTTTCATTAATGGGGTCCGTGCTTATTTTTAGAGATAAACCAAATTGTAGTCATTTGTGACGTCGAAACCAGAGAACAAACAATGAACTGTGAGCTGACCAACTTCAGCTACATCAAACAATAAGAGGAAATAAACCGTGCGCATCGGAATTGATTTAGGTGGAACCAAAATTGAAGTTATCGCGCTGGATAACGAGGGTAGCGAGCTGTTCCGCAAACGAGTGCCTACGCCTCGCCATGATTACCAGCAAACGCTGAACGCCATCACCGGTCTGGTGCTGGACGCCGAAGCCGCCACCGGCAAAAAAGGTTCGGTGGGTTTGGGCATTCCCGGCACCATCTCGCCATTTACCGGCAAAGTGAAAAATGCCAACTCCACCTGGCTGAACGGCCAGCCGCTGGATAAAGATCTGGAAGCCATGCTCGATCGCCCGGTACGTATCGCCAATGACGCCAACTGTCTGGCGGTATCGGAAGCGACTGACGGCGCTGGTGCCGGCGGTAAAGTAGTGTTTGCCGTCATCATCGGCACCGGGTGTGGTTCTGGTATTGCCATCAATGGCCGCGTGCATGCCGGTGGTAACGGCATTGCCGGTGAATTCGGTCATAACCCACTACCGTGGATCGATGAGGAAGAGTGGAATTATCAGAAAGCGACACCTTGTTATTGCGGTAAAAAAGGCTGTATCGAGACCTATGTGTCGGGCACCGGTTTTGCCAACAGTTATAAATTCGATACTGGTATCGAACGCAAAGGCGTTGAAATCATGGAACTGGTGGCTCAGGGCGATAAAGCAGCCATCAAAGCGATTGAAGATTACGAACGCCGTCTGGCCAAAGCGCTGGCGCATGCCGTCAACCTGATGGACCCGGACGTGATCGTGTTAGGCGGTGGTATGAGTAACGTGGAACGCATCTACGACAACATTCCACGCCTGATGAAGGAATACGCCTTCGGTGGTGAGTGTGAAACCCCAGTGCGCAAAGCCCTGCACGGCGACTCCAGCGGCGTGCGTGGTGCAGCCTGGCTGTGGCAGCGCGACGATCTGTAAGCGGGTTTTCTCCATTGTTGCTCAATGAGGTGCCTGCAAAGGCACCTTTTTTGGGCTCCCCCGCGAAACTCTCTTTGCTCAAACATCCTTGTTGCTCGACAGCAATGTTGTTTACCTGTTCAGCAGCATATCCGGTTCAGTTTCAATACGATTCCGGCCTGCTATTTTGGCCGCATACAGGGCTTTATCCGCCGTAATAAGCAGTGATTCGGCTTTCAAACTAAAATGCGGAAAACAAGTCGCGACTCCCTGACTGATCGTCACATATGGCGCGGCACTATTTCCAGCATGTCGAATATCAAGCGTCTGTATCGCGGTCTGAAATTTGTCTGCGATTTGTCGTACGCCGTTCTGATCCGTGCCGGGTAACAGGCAACAAAACTCCTCTCCGCCATAACGCCCCACAATATCAGTGTGACGATGTAATTCTCCCTTCAGCGCTGTCGCAACACGACGTAAGCAATCATCCCCGGCCAGATGTCCATACAAGTCATTGAATTGTTTGAAGTGATCGAGGTCTATCATGATACAGGAAAGCGGTATGCCCTCCCGTAAAGCAAAGTCCCAACAACGATTTAATGACATATCCAGCTGCCGCCGGTTTGCTATACCGGTTAGCCCGTCACAGTACGACTGATACTCCAGTTTCTTGCGCAAACAGGATAATTCCGCATGCGTTTTGATACGGGCCCGCACAATCACCGGGCTGAACGGTTTGACAATATAATCGACCGCGCCCGCCTGAAATCCGATGACTTCATCCTGTTCCTGTGCGCGGCTGGTGATAAAAATAATAGGGATAGGGTTGGTCAGTGGATCTTGTTTCAAGGCACGGCAAACTTCGAATCCATCCATATCCGGCATCATAATATCCAGTAAAACCAGATCCGGCGGGTCATTCGATTGCACGATCGCCACGGCTTTTTCGCCGCTGGTTGTCGTGCGCAAATGGTAGTCATCGCGAAGCAATTCGACCAATATCCGGATATTTGCGGGTTCATCATCCACAATCAGAATGGTTTGCCTTGCTGTTCTTTCTTCCATTGAACCTGCCATCAAGCTACCTGAATGTCGAGCAGCCGGGTTAACCGGTACGCTGCGGCCAATGCAGTTTCAAAATCGAAGTTATGGAGTGCATCCTGCAACTGCTGCAGCTCCTCAGCCTGGTAACTTTCCGGAAGGTGTTGCCTCAGGCTCTGCAACTCAATCTCTGCCAATGGATCGTTATAACGAATTTGCGCAATGAGCCGCTCCATTAACTGAGTTAAACTCATATTTTCTTCATTCGCCAACACGACGACTTCGGCAGCGCCATCCAGTGTATTCAGTATAGCGGCTCCCACCTGTATTTCTGATAAGGCGGTATCGAAGTCCATCAGCTGATTATCTGAAGGCTGTTGCCGTAGTCTAAGCTCATCGTCCAGTTGCTGACAGATGGTAAACAACCGCTCAGCGGCCAGATTGCCAAGCACACCCTTCATCGAATGAATGACTGCTTCTGCCTGTGGGTAATCCTGTGCGGCCAGTAATGCGCGTAACTGTGCCGATACCGATTCATAACGTTGCACAAAATCCAGTATCAGTTGTTTATACAATACCTGGTTCTGGTTCAGCCGACTGAGACCCGCAGGAAGATTGAAGCCCGATAATGTGTCAGGCAAGAGCGTCACATGCGGTTGCTTACCCCGACGCTCAGAAAAAGCAGGCGGACTGTATTCTGCCGGTTTGATCCAAGTGGACAACATCGTATATAGCTGTGTCGGCTCAATCGGTTTACTCAGATAATCATTCATGCCAACCGACAGACACTCTTCCCGCACCCCTTTCATTGCATGAGCTGTCATCGCGATGATCGGTAGCTCACTAAAGCGCTGGTCGGCCCGGATCTGCCGCGAGGCTTCATAACCGCCCATCAGCGGCATTTGTACATCCATCAGCACCAGCTCGTAGGTTTTACTTCTCACCGCCGCAATGGCTTCAACGCCATTATTGGCAATATCAACCTGAAAACCGGCATCCACCAGCAGTTCAATAACCACCTGCTGGTTCAATGGATTGTCTTCCACCACCAGCACCCGCGCACCACGGATCGGTTGCAACGACTGCAATTGAGGCAATGCCGGTGTGGAGAAAGAAGCGTGGCTTTTGAGCTGGTGACCAAAATTCTGCATGATAGTATCGAGCAATACCGAGGCGCTGACCGGTTTGGTCAACAGCGTATTAATGCCAGCATCTTCCGCCTGTTTCATCACCTCATCACGGGCGAAAGCCGATACCATGATGGTCACCGGAATTTGCTCAAGCTCCCGCATCCGGCGGATCTGACGGACAGTCTCAATGCCATCCAGCCCCGGCATTTTCCAGTCAATCAGCATCAAGTCATACGGTGCTACCGTGGCGGTGGCTTTCAGTGCCGCGATAGCCGCTTCACCAGAATCCACCGTATCGGCTTCAAAATTAAAATGATGCAGCTGCTCAGCTAATACATCCCGCGCCAGCGCGTTATCATCCACCACCAGCACTTTCAGTCCGTTCAATGCGGATGCCACCGGACCAGTTTTAGCCGATAATGGCTGTTCCGCACATGTAAACCGTGCCGTAAAACTGAATGTTGAACCTTGACCGGGCTGACTCTGTACCGTGATATTTCCCTGCATCAGGCTGACCAGAAAACGGGTGATCGAAAGCCCGAGTCCTGTGCCACCAAACTGCCGGGTAACTGAGGTATCGGCCTGATTGAACGCTTCAAATAAAGCCGGTATTTTGGCTTCGTCAATACCGATGCCGGTATCTTCCACGTCAAAGCGCAGCATGCAGTGCTCAGCCTGTCGCTCCTGTAAGGCAACCGCGATCCGTACATGCCCCTCACGGGTAAATTTCACTGCATTGCCTGCCAGATTCATCAAGGCCTGCCCTAAACGGAACGGATCGCCGACCAGATTCTGCGGTACGTCTGGAGCTATCGAAACAACCAGCTCCAGATTTTTCTCCGATGCAGCGATCGCCATCTGTGAAGCTATATCAGCAATGACATGTTCCAGATTGAATTCCACTTGCTCCATCGATAACTTTCCAGCTTCGATTTTTGAAAAGTCGAGAATATCGTTGATGATGCGCAGTAATGATTGAGCGGAATGTTCGATTTTCCCCAAATAATCTCGCTGTTTATGGGTGAGATCTGTTTTCAGACAAAGGCCGGAGAAACCAATAATGGCATTCATCGGTGTTCGAATTTCATGACTCATATTGGCCAGAAATTCACTCTTCTGCTGTACCGCCGTTTCCGCTAACCGATGCGCATGCCGTAAAGCTTCATTCTGATCGACGATTTGCTTCAGACTGAGACTGCGATTATGGTCAAAGGTCATCGCGATAAAGAAAATAATCAGTACAAGCCCGATGACACAGATTGTATTGAAAAAATGCAGGTAATCGAGATCGTACTCTTGCGGATATTCATAGCCATAAAAGCTGGCAATGCCCATCACCAGTGCCACACCACAGCAGGTCAGACACCAGAATAGAGTGCTACGGCCATAACCTAACAGCAGAATGCCCGTGATCGGGATCAGCGAAAACCAGGGGAATACCATCGAATGGATACCACCGGAAAAATATGTGCTTCCGACTATTGCCAGCCAAAAGCTGGTGCTCAGATAGAATTGGCAACACAGCGCATAGTGCTGGTACCGCCGGAAGAAAAATAACAAGGCGATATGCGCCACAAAACAGCCGGCTTCCAGCCAAACTCCAACGACAAAACCAATGACCCAGGAAACCAGCATGTACTGTAGAGAAAAAAAGATAGTGATCAGGCTGATATACACCAGAAGACGATATTGTGTCTGAGTGTGCTGACCTTCATAAGGCGCTGACGGAGTTAATGCATCAACCAAACATTCTGTCTGTCCGAGGAAACGCCGGAGAGTCGGGCTCATAACCTCTTGTTCTCGTTAGCAAACCAGACAGTAAAGATAGTGCTTAAGTGCAGGCAATAACAACGGCAAAATATAATTGTCTGCACTGGATCTAAGATTGACGCAATTTACACTCCATACCCCATCAGTTTCAGCAGTTTTTGCGCCTGCTCGACGGCATCCTGCCGATGCAAAATGCCCAGCTTCTGATACAAATTGCGGATATGCGTTTTGATGGTGGTCGCTGCGACATCCAGCTCGACCGAGATCTGCTCATTGCTGTAACCGGAGTAAATCAGCCCCAGCACCTGCCATTCACGCTGGGTCAGCGGGCTGGTACGGATCAGCTCCGGCACATTCGGGTGATTCAGCAATTTTTCGACAAACCCCTCATCGAAATGGGCAAATTTGTGGCGATGATGCTGATTGATATCTTTCAGCAGCCGCTGCGCTTTGTGCTGCTCCATCTCCGACAAGGTATTCAGCTGCAACAGCTGCCGCAACAGTTGCGCGACGATCTCACCTTCGATGACGAAATGGCTGACAAAACCAGTGCGATTCGACAGCGTCAGCGCTTCCATCAACGCCCGTTGCGCTTCACTGCGTTCGTTGCGTTGCCAATGCAACACGGTAGACAACAGCAGGTTACGATTCAGATCGCTGTAGAGGTTCAGCCGATTCGCTTCCGCATTCAGGTGTGTGAGAATTTCATCGGCTTGCGCATACTCTTCCAGCAGCAGATGTGCACGGGCAATATTGCGCCACAGCCCTTGCAGGAAATGGTTACAGGCGGCATCCGGGCGTTCGGCTTGTGCCAGCCAGTTGCGTACCGATTGTTTATCGCCGGTCATTTGCCAATACAGCAGACGCGGAATATCGGCATTGTTGATCCAGTCACTGTGGTAATCGGCGTTATGCAGCAACACCTCGCAGCGTTGCAGATGCTGGCTGGCATTGTCGATATCCCCACGCGCCAGCGACACTTTCGCCAGCATGGCAACACACTGCAGCTGCTGTTTCTGCTCATAACCGGTCAGCACCTGCAAGCCTTGCCGGGCGCAGCTTTCCGCCTCATCCAGCCGGTACCACGACCACAACACCTGCGCCCGCACCCGCAGCAAAAACTCATGCAGCGGTAGCTGTTCCAGATGTTGCGCCTGCACCAACTCCAGCGCTTTATCCTGCACCTCATAGGCGGCTTGCAGGAAACCTTGCGCGATCAGAATTTCGCTTTGCTGCAACAACGCCCACAACGCGTAATGATAGGTGCCATGCCGACGCGCCATCTGTTCCGTGCGCTGCATCATTGGTAACGCGCTGCTCAGCTGCCCCAGATAGTGATGCACTTCGCCGATCACCGAAGTGGCAACGATACGACCATAAAAATTGGTTTGCGGTAATTGGGTCAGCGCTTCGCGCGCCAGATGAATGGCCTCTTCCGGGCGATTGGCATTCAACGCCACCTGCGCGCGCAGCGCATTAAACTCGCCTTGTAAGGCGTCATTCAGCCGCACCTGATGTTCCGCCATCGCCTGTTTAGCGCGCTCCAGCAACGCATCGACTTGCGTATAACGGTGCTGACTTTGCGCCAGCCAGGCCTGCAACAACACCAGATTCGGGCTTTGAATGAGCTCAGTGTACGGCAGCGCCTCAAGACAGCTCGATAACAACGCCAACTCGCCGTGATGGAATAACGACCAGCCGTATTGCAGTAAAATTTCGCGCAGCAACAGTGCATCGTTGGCCGCCAGCGCATGATGGATCGCTTCCGACGGAATATTCATCGCCTGCCAGCCCGCCGCCGCTCGACGGTGTAATTCCGACAATTCAGCCGCCAGTTCCTGCTGACAACAGTGCTGCAGGAACGCGGCAAATAACGGGTGGAAACGGAACCAAATGGTGTCGCCATCCATGTCCATACGTTGTAAAAACAGGCCACGACGCTCGAGATCACTCAGTTGTGCCAGCCCGTCTTGGCGGCCCGTCAAACGCGTCACCAGTGCGTCATTCATCGAACGCAACACCGAACAGCGCAATAAGAAATCACGGGTGGGCGCATCAATGCGATCCATCACTTCTTCAGCTAAATATTCCCACAGATAGGTGGTGTTGAGACCGGATAACCGACGCGCCGATTGGTGTACCGATGAGCGTGATTCTGGCGCCGACAGCGCAATTAACTGCAGTGCCGTGGCCCAGCCTTCCACTTCATCACACAGCGTGGCGCTCTCTTGTTCATCCATCGGTGTCGGCAGTCGGTTGAGGAAAAATTGCTGCGCTTCCTGATGGTTAAAAGCCAGCAGCTGATCATCTAACTCAAGCAGTTGCTCACGCACGCGCAGATTGGCGATGCCTAATGGCGGCAGCGTGCGGGAAATCACCACCAGCGTCAGATTATCGGGCTGATTACGCAGGAAAAAGCGCATCGCCTCATGAATTTCTTCGTTATCGATCAGATGATAATCATCGATGATGAGATAGGTCGGTTCGCTCCAGTCGGCCAGTTCGGCAAACACCTGCCCCAGCAGTGACGACAGACGCGCGTATTGGTGTTTCTGACTCAGCGCTTCACTTTTGACGCAATGACCCTGGGTGGCATGTTGTAAGGCGGCCACCAGATAACGGGCAAACCGTTCCGGTTGATTGTCACTGTCATCCAGCGAAAACCAGCCCGCATGCGGCAACGTGGCGGCCCACTGGGCGATCAGTGTGGTTTTGCCATAACCCGCCGGGCCATGCAGCAGCACCAGACGATAATCCAGCGCCGTTTGCAGGCGTTCTAATAAACGGTCACGGGTAATGGCATTTTGCAGTCGTACCGGACGACTCAGTTTCGATGGGATCAGCATAAGGTTGTTTCCAGTCACTCGCCGTGGCGCGAACCACCGCGGGTCAATATGTTCAGCAGTGGCACACGGTGCCTGTCAGCTCATTTTTTTTCAATGGAATCACTCACAAAACGATACTAACCGCTCAGGAAAAAACTTTCCTACGCCCCTCTCATCCTCCCTGAAAAGCCTAAACCGGGATGAGGTAACTGCTGATTTTTCTGGTCAGGATAGTCATCAATGCCCTTTCTGTTTTCCTGATGACGAAGGATAAAGCAATGATCAGTAAAAAAAGCACTAACAATCCGGCGCCATTTACTGCCGCCGATTTTGAAGCGGCGTTAACACGCCAATGGCAACACTTCGGTTTGCAGAAAGCGGCCGATATGACAACTTATCAATGGTGGCTAGCCGTGTGTGGCGCCATCAATGAACAACTGCTGGCACAACGTGCTGCCAATAAGCTAACTGCCGCCACCGGCACTGGCCGCCACGTCAACTACCTGTCACTGGAGTTTCTGGTCGGTCGTCTGACCATGAACAACCTGATCAGTCTGGATTGGTTTCCGGTGGTGGAAGCCACACTGCAGCAATATGGTCATTCACTGACTGATCTGCTGGAACAGGAAGTCGACCCAGGCTTAGGTAACGGTGGTCTGGGCCGACTGGCCGCCTGTTTTCTGGATGCCATGGCCGCTCTGTCGCAACCAGCGACCGGTTACGGTTTAAGTTATCAGTATGGTTTGTTCCGCCAGTCGTTCCTGAACGGCGAACAACAAGAAGCGCCGGATGACTGGCACAGTGAACATTATCCGTGGATGACCCGACGTCTCGATTTCTCCGTGCCGGTCGGTTTTGGTGGTGAAGTGGCACTGGATGCTGAAGGCCGCCAATATTGGAAACCGGCGCTGACCGTGCAGGGCGAAGCCCATGATTTACCAATCATCGGTTATCACAATCAGGTGGTGCAAACACTGCGTCTGTGGCACGCCAGCCACCCGACCCCGCTCGATCTGCAAAAATTCAACGACGGCCATTACTTGCACGCCGTTGAAGCCGGTGTCACTGCCAGCAAACTGAGTAAAGTGCTCTACCCGAGTGACAACCATCAGGCCGGTAAAGAGTTGCGCCTGATGCAGCAATATTTCCATTGTGCCTGCTCGATTGCCGATATTCTGCGTCGCCATCTGGCCGCCGGCCGTTCACTGCTGTCGCTGCCAGAACATGAAGTGATCCAGCTGAATGACACTCATCCGACCATTGCGATTCCTGAGTTGATGCGCGTGTTGCTGGATGATCATCAGATGTGCTGGGAAGATGCCTGGTCGATCTGCACCCGTCTGTTTGCTTACACCAACCACACCTTGTTGCCGGAAGCATTGGAATGCTGGCCACAAGATCTGGTCGCGACCTTGTTACCACGCCATTTCTATATCATTGATGAAATCGATCGCCGTTTTATGGCACTGGCCCAGCAACAATGGCCGGATAATGAGCGCGTTTGGCCGAAAATCGCGGTGATTTACGACGGCCAGATCCGCATGGCCAATCTGTGTGTGGTTACCTGTTTTGCCATCAATGGCGTGGCACAATTGCACTCAGACCTCGTGAAAAGCGATCTGTTCCCGGAATACAACACGCTGTGGCCGCAGAAATTCCACAACGTCACTAACGGTATTACGCCACGCCGCTGGCTGAAACAGTGCAACCCGGCACTGGCTAGTTTGCTGGATGAAACATTAAAAGTGGATTGGGCGCGCGATCTCGACACACTGCGTGATCTGGAACCGTTTGCCAGCAAAGCGAATTTCCGTCACCGTTACCGCGACATTAAATTAGCCAATAAACAACGTCTGGCCGACTATGTGTGGCAGACGCAAGGCATCAAACTCGACCCGAATGCCATCTTCGATGTGCAGATCAAACGTCTGCATGAATACAAACGCCAGCATCTGAACCTGCTGCAAATTATCGCCCGTTACCAGCAGTTACGCGCCCAGCCAAATCTCGATGTGCCGGCCCGTGTGTATCTGTTTGCGGCGAAAGCGGCCCCGGGTTATCACCTAGCGAAAAATATCATTCTGGCGATCAACAAGGTGGCGGAACGCATCAATAACGATCCGTTTGTGAACGACAAACTGAAAGTGGTGTTCCTGCCGGATTACCGCGTCAGTCTGGCGGAATTATTGATCCCCGCCGCCGACGTGTCGGAACAAATTTCTACTGCGGGTAAAGAAGCTTCTGGCACCGGCAATATGAAACTGGCGATGAATGGTGCAATCACCGTGGGCACGCTGGATGGTGCGAACGTCGAGATCTCGGAACAGGTGGGTACCGATAATCTGTTTATTTTCGGCCACACGGTCGAGCAGGTCAAAGCGTTGCTCGCGGCAGGCTATAACCCGCATGATTACTATCGACAAGATCCGCGCCTGAAAGCAGCCTTGGATGAGTTGATGAGCGGCTATTACACTCCGGATGAACCACAAGCGCTGCAACCGTTGTGGCACAGCCTGTTGGAAGGCGGTGATCCGTATCTGGTGCTGGCCGATTTCGATGCTTACTGGTATGCCCAGCAACAGGTTGATGCGCTGTATCAGCAACCGGAAGAGTGGCTGCGTCGTTGTATTCTGAATACTTCCCGTACCGGCATGTTCAGTGCCGACCGCTCTATCCGCGATTATCAACAACAGATCTGGCAGCCACAGGCATAAGGGCAGTTATGGATATTTCGACGATTGAAACGGCCGCCAGCGCGGCCGGTATTGCCAGCAGTTATATCAGTGCTTCCGGTCAGCCGGTGCAGATCGCGGCCAGCACCCGACAAAAAATTCTGGATGCCCTGCAAACCAGCCCCGCTACCGGCGAGTCGTTCCTACCGCCGGTGTGTGTCTTCCGGCAAGGCGAATTACCGCGCATTTTATTACAAAAGGCGGTACCGGATACCTGCCACTGGCGCTTACAACCCGAACAAGGTAAACCGCTGCGTGGCACGGTCACCCATGGTTTTCTGACCTTGCCGGAAGAGTTACCGCTCGGTTATCACACGCTCTGCCTGTTACAAGGCCGCAAAGTGATTGCCGAAAGTCGGGTTATCATGGCACCAACGCGTTGTTATGAACCGGAAGCAATCAGACAAGGTAAAAAAATCTGGGGCGCGTGTGTGCAGTTATACACCCTGCGTTCTGATGAAAACTGGGGCATTGGTGATTTCGCTGATCTCAAACAGATGCTGACCGAACTGGCTGCTTACGGTGCCGACTTCATCGGTCTCAACCCGCTGCATGCGCTGTATCCAGCAAGCCCCGACAGTGCCAGCCCGTACAGCCCGTCGTCACGCCGCTGGCTGAATATTATCTATATTGCCGTGCACAAACTGCCGGATTTCCAGCTCAGCTCTGCCGCGCAATTGTGGTGGCAAACACCGCAGATCCAGCAACAGCTGCAAGCACTGCGTGATCACGATCAGGTGGATTATGCGCAAGTGACCGCGCTGAAACTGACCGGATTAAAGCTGGCCTATCACTATTTTGCAACGCTGCCGGACGACACACCACGAGTCACCGAGTTTGAACAGTTCCGCAAACAACAAGGCGAAAGCCTGCAGCAACAAGCCACCTATGATGCATTGCATGTGCACCTGAAACAGCAAGATGCCAATGCCTGGGGCTGGCCGGCGTGGCCAGCAGAATATCAGCAATGGCAAAGCCCGGCGCTGGAGCAGTTCCGTAAAGAACAGGCGGAGGAAATTCGTTTTTACGCCTGGCTGCAATGGCTGGCGCAAGGGCAACTGCAGGAGTGCCAACAGACCGCGCGTGAACACGGCATGTTAATTGGCTTATACCGTGATTTGGCGGTGGGTGTGACCGAAGGTGGCACCGAGACCTGGTGCGATCGCGAATTGTATTGCCTGAAAGCGGCCGTTGGCGCACCACCGGACATTCTAGGCCCGTTGGGTCAAAACTGGGGGCTGCCACCGATGAGCCCGCAAGTGATGATCGCGCGCGGTTATCAACCGTTTATCGATCTGATCCGCGCCAACATGACGCATTGCGGCGCACTGCGCATCGACCATGTCATGGGGCTGTTGCGTTTGTGGTGGGTACCACAGGGCGATACTGCGGTGGATGGCGCGTTTGTCAGTTATCCAGTTGATGATCTGCTGGCGATTTTGTCGCTGGAAAGTCAGCGTCAGCAATGCATGGTGATCGGCGAAGATTTGGGCACGGTGCCGGATGAAATCGTCGCCAAGCTGCGCGATAACGGCGTCTATTCCTACAAAGTATTTTATTTTGAACGCGCCCCGGACAGCGGTTTTTATTCACCGCGCGACTATCCGGCGCAGGCGATGACCACCCTCTCTACCCACGACATGCCGACCCTGTATGGTTATTGGCAAGCCGATGATTTGACGCTGGGACAACAGCTCGGGTTATATCCGGATGCCGAGGTGCTGGCCGGTTTATATGCCGATCGCGAACATGCCAAACAACGCATGCTCGATAGTCTGCATAGCTTACACAGTCTGCCGGATGAGTATGGCCGGCAGGCACACGGCATGGTGATGAACCCTATCTTAAACCGGGGCATTCACTACCATGTCGCCATGACCAACAGTGCGCTACTGGGCCTGCAGCCGGAGGACTGGCTGAACATGCAGGCGCCGGTCAATGTGCCCGGCACCACACATGAGATTTACCCCAACTGGCGCCGCAAGTTGAGCTGCTCGCTGCACGCGATGTTCCACAACCCCGAAGTAACCTCGCTGCTGACCGAGATTGATCGGCGCCGCCGACAGTTATCCTACTGATCGGATTTTTTGGGACTGCTCGCAGTCCCTTTTTTATCCCGCAGGGCTTGCCAACTCAAGCGCTGCACCGCGCACTAATTGCAGCGATTGCCCGATCGCCGGGATCGCCAGACGAGTAGCCGGCAAATGGGCTTTATGCCATAAATCACGCAGTCGTAACGGCGGCTCTTGCAGCGGTTCATCGGTCAGTTTGAAGGTGCCCCAGTGCATAGCAACAAACAACTCGGCACCTAAGGCGGTAAATGCCTTCATCGCATCGTCAGGGTCCATGTGCTGATGGCGCATAAACCAGCGCGGCGCATAAGCACCGATCGGTAACATCGCCACATCAATCGGGCCGCACCGCCGGCCAATCTCACTAAAACCCTCAAACCAGGCGGTATCACCGGCGTGATAGGCGCGAAATCCGTCATGCTCAATGACAAAACCACCCCACCAGCTGGTGTTCATATCCAGCAAGCCACGACGACTCCAATGTTCGGCGGGCACAAACGTCACTTTGACACCGAATACCTCGGTTTGTTCCCACCATTCCAACTCCTGTACATGAGGGAAACCCGCACGTAAAAACCACTGTTTCATGCCATGCGGCACCAGATATAACGGCGTCGAACCCAGTCGTTTCAGGGTTGGCACGTCCATATGGTCACGATGATTATGCGTGATCATCACTACATCAATGTTCTTCGGTAACGCCGACCAGCTTAAGCCTGGCGCGACATTGCGCGGCACCACGCCGCCCAGTGACGCCGACATCACCGGGTCGATCAGCATGTTACAGCCTGCCAGTTGCAGCAAAAATGAAGAGTGACCAATCCAGGTCAGCAGATCTTGCCCCGATTGCAAAATAGAGCCGTCGTTATGCACCACCGGCACCGGCACACCAGTGCGCGGCGAACGCGGTTGCCGTTCCGCATGCCAGCCGGTTTGGCGGCGCAGAATATGCCGGATGGGAAAGGCGCGTTGACGACCATCATGATTGGTATAGCGCATAGTCATGTGATTCCTACAGCAAACGGAACGGAACAGAGCCAAGCCCCGTACTTAAGGAAAGCGTAGCATAAAAAAATGCCAGTCTGGCGACTGGCATCCGGGAATAAACTCCGTCAAAACAAGGGACGATAAAACGAGAACGATAAAAAATAGTACCGAATGAAAAACTACCTTTTACCCTTTAACTCCACCAGCGGTTAAACCGCCCACCAGCCAACGTTGCGCCAGCAGGAACACTACTGTGATTGGAATCGCTGACAGCACAGCAGCCGCGGCGAAATCCCCCCACAAATAGTTTTGTGGATACAAGTATTGCTGCATGCCAACCGCCAGCGTGTAGCTACCGACATCACGCAACAACAATGACGCGATCGGTACCTCTGTCACCGCACCGATGAACGACAAAATAAACACCACCGCCAAAATGGGCACCGACAGCGGCAATAACACCAGACGGAAAGCCTGCCACGGGGTTGCACCATCCAGTGCCGCCGCTTCTTCCAGCGAGCCGTCGATGGTTTCGAAATAACCTTTGATAGTCCAGACATGCAACGCAATGCCGCCCAGATAAGCAAACACCAGCCCGCCATGCGTGTTCAGGCCCAGAAACGGAATGTATTGTCCGATCCGGTCAAACAACGCATATAACGCCACCAGCGACAGTACTGCCGGGAACATCTGGAAAATCAGCATCCCTTTCAGCAATGAACTCTTGCCACGGAACTTCATGCGAGCAAACGCATACGCACAGGTGGTCGATAACGCCACGATACCGGTCGCGGTAATGGTGGCGACTTTCACCGAGTTCCACAGCCACAACAGCACCGGGAACGGTGGTGGCGTCACCGTGCCGTCCGGATTAGTAACGCTAAAACCCAGCGCCAGCTTCCAGTGTTCCAATGACGGATGTGACGGGATCAGCTCACCGGTGGCAAAGTTGCCGCTGCGCAGCGAAATCGCCACCACCATCAGTAACGGGAACATGATCAGTCCAATAAACACCCACAGACTAAGATGAGCGGCCCACAGGCGATAACGCAATGCTTTAGTTTGTACGATAGCCATAACAGCCGCTCCTTATTGTTCCAGACTCAGTTTGCTGGCTTTCAGGTTCAGAATTGCTAATCCACCTACCAACAGGAAAATCAACGTGGCAATCGCCGCCGCTAGACCGAAGTCTTGTCCACCGCCGCCTTCGAAGGCAATACGGTAGGTATAACTGACCAACAGATCGGTATTACCGGCTGGCGTACTGGTACCAAGCATGTTCGGGGCCACCGTTGGTCAACAACTGGATCAACACGAAGTTATTGAAGTTGAAGGCAAAACAAGCAATCAGCAACGGGGTCAACGGTTTGATCAATAACGGTAACGTGATGCGGAAGAAGTTCTGCAACGGGGTTGCCCCATCCAGCGCCGACGCTTCATACAAATCATCCGGGATCGCCTTCAACAGCCCCATACACAAGATCATCATGTACGGATAACCCAGCCAGACGTTAACGATCAGGATCATCGCTTTCGCCAGTAGCGGGTCGGTAAACCAGGTCGGTTTGATACCGAGCAGCTGTTCCAGCACCAGATTGATCTCACCAAAACTTTGGTTGAACAAGCCTTTAAAAATCAGGATCGAAATAAACCCCGGCACCGCATACGGTAGGATCAACAGCAAGCGGTAAACGCCTTTGCCACGCAGTGGCTGCCATTGCACCAGACAGGCCAGCACCATACCGATCGCCAGCGTAAACAACACGGTCAGACCGGAGAACAACACCGTCCAGATGAAAATTTTGACAAACGGCTGCTGAATGCCTTTGTCTTGCAACACGCGCAGGAAGTTATCCCAGCCAATGTTCACCGTGTAACCAGGGCTCATCGCCGACCCCGGTACCCACGCACCTTTGGCATCGACCGCCTGATAAAAGCCGGTTTTGTCGTTCGGCTGATATAACTGACTGGTCTGATTATTCAGCAAACCGCGACCATCACTTTGTAAGGTATATAACGGGCGGGTGGCCGAGAACTGACGTAATGAACTCATCACCAGTTCGCTGCCATCCGGCATTACTGCAGTCAGTTGGCCCAGCGCCTGACGGTTTTTGGTGATCACGCGCAGTGGTGCTTTTTCTACCTCAGCCGACGCAGTTTGGGTTTCCATTTTCAGCCGCTGTGGCTGGTTATCCAACACAAACGGTGCGGATAACAGGGTCTGGTTATTCTCCGGATCTTGCAGTTGCAACTGCCAGTGCCCGTCGCTACCCAGCAAAGTAAAATTCAAGGTATTACCACTTTGGAACTGGCGTTGCAGCAACACGGATTGTGCCCGCTCAAAGCTCAGTTGATGTGCAGCACTGTAGTTGGTAAACGCAATGCCGGTGGTACAAAACAACGGAAACAACACAAACAGCCCCATGCCCACCAGCCCCGGGTAGACATAGCGCCACGAATAGGCTTTTTTGCTGGCAAACAGATATAACCCGGTGCCAACCAGCAACAGCGTCAGCATGGCAAACAGATATTCGCGTTGCGCGTACATCTGCACAATTAAGTAACCGTTCAGCACGGCCACCAGGCCAAGTAACGAACGGGAAAAGATCGCGCTGCGCCACCACTTCTGATTCTGTGGCAGGCGCGGCGGAGTGGTATGGGCAACCGATAACTGCATGAGGCACTCCGTCTGATTACAACTGAGGGCGGCAAACCGCCCTCTTATTCTGACTACGACGAGCGGGGTATTACTTCGTCATTTGTTTGGCAACTTCGTCCAGTGCGGCTTTCACCGGCTGACGGCCAGTTGTGGCATTGATGATGGCATTTTTCTCGGCATACCAGAACGCGGTCATCTGCGGGATGTTTGGCATGATTTCACCTTCACGCGCATTCGCCATGGTCGCGGCGATACGCGGGTCAGCTTCCAGTTTCTTCTGATAAGACATCAGCGAAACCGCACCCAACGGTTTGTCTTTGTTGACTGATGCCAGACCTTCGTCGGTCAGCAGGTAGTTTTCCAAAAACTCAGCCGCCAGATCTTTATTCGGGCTGGCCGCATTAATACCGGCAGTCAACACACCCACAAACGCTTTCGACATTTTGCCTTTGAAGGTTGGCAACTGTGCCACGCCATAATGGATGCCGCTCTTATCTGAGTTGCTCCAGGCCCACGGACCATTGATGGTCATCGCGGTTTCACCTTTATTGAAGGCCGCATCGGCAATCGAGTAATCCACATCCGCAGAGATATGTTTGTTTTTGATCAAATCGACAATGAATTGCAGGCTGGCTTGCGCACCGGCATTGTTCACACCAACATTTTTCGCATCATAGCCTTCCGGAGTCGCTTTGAAAGCATAACCACCTGCTGCTGCCAACAATGGCCAAGAGAAGTACGGCTCTTGCAGGTTCCACATGATGGCGCTCTTACCTTTGGCGCGTAACTCTTTATCTAAAGCCGGAATTTCTTCCCAGCTCTTCGGCGGTGTCTTGATCAAGTCTTTGTTATAAATCAGTGATAATGCTTCCACAGCGACCGGATAACCGATCAGCTTGCCGTTAAAACGTACCGCATCCCAAGTGAACGGGAACATTTTATCTTTCAGCGCTTTAGATGGATGCACTTCGGTCAGCAAACCGGATTGCGCGTAACCACCGAAACGGTCGTGAGCCCAGAACACGATATCCGGACCATCGCCAGACGCAGCTACTTGCGGATATTTCTCTTCCATCTTATCCGGATGTTCCACCAGCACCTGTACACCGGTGTCTTTTTCAAATTTTTTACCGACTTCCGCCAGACCGTTATAACCTTTATCACCATTGATCCAGATAACCAGTTTCCCTTCCTGCAGTTTGGCCATCGCCGGAGCAGAAATTACGAGAGCTGCTAATGCGGTCAGCGCCAGATTTTTTATCTTTTTCATTGTCACATCCTTCTTGAATGGCATAACGAAGCTGTTAGATAGTCCGGAGAAAAGGGGGATAACTGAGACAACACAGAAACTGCATCGACCTTCTTTTCCGGCAACGGTACACAGTCTGCAGTGGCGTAGCGACACTGGCATCCTCCTCCCTTCTACGCCCCTCCCCCTGATTTGTGTGAGCCAGCCTGCACAACCATAGGTTTTGTGCGCTGGCGCAACAAAATCACCTGCTCAGTTTGCGGTAAACCTCACACATTTTCTGCTAATTCAAGGTTTAATCGGCCACTCCACCAATCCGCCGACTAACCTCCTCCACCCGCCTCATCCCCCTCGAAAAACTTTTTTTTGGATGATTTACGCCTCGTCAACCCCGCGCACTATGAGCACCAGTCAGTAATCCGGTAGCAACAGACAATCCGGGACATTCGGTGGTAAGGAGTAATTCATGGCGGGCGTGACACTACATAACGTAAGCAAAACCTACGGGGATGTGGCGATTTCCAAAGACATCAATCTGGAGATCCATAACGGCGAATTTGTGGTCTTTGTCGGTCCGTCCGGCTGCGGTAAATCGACGCTGCTGCGCATGATTGCCGGTCTTGAAGACATTACCGCCGGTGATTTGATGATCGGCGAGAAACGCATGAACGATGTGCCACCGGCGGAACGTGGTGTCGGCATGGTATTTCAATCATATGCGCTCTATCCGCACCTCTCGGTGGCCGACAACATGTCGTTTGGCCTGAAATTGGCCGGCGCCGATAAACCGCAGATCCAACAACGCGTTAATCACGCTTCTGAAGTGCTGCAACTGGCACATCTGCTCGATCGCAAACCGAAAGCCTTATCCGGCGGTCAACGTCAGCGCGTCGCCATTGGCCGCACGCTGGTAGCTGAACCGCAAGTGTTCCTGCTCGATGAACCGCTGTCAAACCTCGATGCCGGCCTGCGTGTGCAGATGCGCATCGAAATTGCCCGCCTGCATAAACGCCTGCGCAGCACCATGATTTACGTCACCCACGATCAGGTCGAAGCGATGACGCTGGCCGACAAGATCGTGGTGCTGGAAGGCGGCCGTATTGCACAGGTCGGTAAACCCCTCGAGCTGTATCACTACCCGGCCAACCGCTTTGTCGCCGGTTTTATCGGTTCGCCAAAAATGAACTTCCTGCCAGTGCGGGTACATGCCACCGAGGCCGAACGCGTGCAGGTAGAGCTGCCCGATGAGCAACTGTTATGGCTGCACGTCGATGGCCGTGATGTACAAACTGGCAGCATGTTGTCACTCGGTATTCGTCCGGAACATCTGCTGCCCGGCGACGAAGCCGAATACCGTCTGCGTGGTGAAATCAGCGTGGTCGAACAGCTGGGCAACGAAACCCAGATCCACGTGCAAATGCCCACTATTCAACAAAATCTGGTCTATCGCCATAACGACGTCGCACTGGTCGAGGAAGGTTCCATGATTGAAATTGGCCTGCCCGTCCATCGCTGTCACCTGTTCCGGGAGGATGGCACCGCCTGCCGTCGTCTGCATAAAGAATTGGGCGTCTAGCCCTTACCTGACCCGGAACCCTCACGATCCCCCGGGTCAATCTCAACGCCAAGTGCAAGGAGAAAAACAACAATGATGCATCGTCTGCAAAAACTACCGCTGGCGCTGGCCATCGGCGCAGTATTGAGCTCAGCGTCAGCGATGGCTGTCGATTTCCACGGTTATGCCCGTTCCGGTATCGGTTGGACCAATGACGGTGGTGAACAGCAGTGCCACAAACTGGCCGGTGCTGGCAGCAAATACCGTCTCGGTAACGAATGCGAAACGTATTCCGAGCTGAAACTGGGTCAGGATCTGTATAAAGAAAATGACCAGGTATTTTCTATCGATACCAATGTCGCTTATTCCGTGTCACAGCAAAACGACTGGGAATCGACCACTCCGGCATTCCGTGAAATGAATGCACAAGGGAAAAATCTGATCGCCGCACTGCCAGGTGCCAATCTGTGGGCCGGTAAACGTTTCTATCAACGCCATGACGTTCACATGATCGACTTCTACTACTGGGATGTGTCTGGCCCAGGTGCCGGTCTGGAAAACGTCGATCTCGGCTTTGGTAAGCTGTCTGCTGCCGTAACCCGGGATACCGAAGCCGGCGGTTCAGCGGCTTTTGGCTCTAAAACTGAATACTACCTTGATCCAGCTGATGGCGCGGTAAAAACCAAAACCGTCAGCAATAAAGCAGATATCAACAACGATATATTCGATCTGCGTTTGGCTAGCCTAGCAACCAATCCGAACGGTACTCTGGAACTAGGGGTTGACTATGGTCATGCTAATCCAGCGGATGGTATTGATTTAGTTGATGGCGCATCTAAAAACGGTGCCATGTTCACTGCGGAACACACGCAAAGCGTGATGGGTGGTTTCAATAAGTTTGTCGTGCAATATGCCACTGACTCTATGACCTCTTGGAATAACGGTCACGCCCAAGGTTCCAGCGTGAACAACAATGGCAGCATGGTGCGCGTGATCGATCACGGCGCTATCAGCCTGAATGACAAATGGGAAATGATGTACGTTGGTTTGTATCAAGATACCAATCTGGATAACAACAACGGCAGCACTTGGTACAGCGCGGGTATCCGTCCAATGTATAAATGGACGCCAATCATGAGTACCTTACTGGAAACTGGTTTTGACCACGTCAAAGATCAGGCCTCTGGTGAAACCAACCATCAGTACAAAGTGACCTTGGCGCAACAATGGCAAGCCGGTAACAACATCTGGGCTCGTCCAGCGATCCGCCTGTACACCACGTATGCAAAATGGAACGAAAAATTCAGTGCGGGTACCCCTGCTGACGACAACCAGCTGACCTTCGGCGCACAATTCGAAGCTTGGTGGTAAAACGTCGGTAGTCACACTTTCGCTGTTACCCCAGCAAACCGGCTCTGCGGAGCCGGTTGTTCCCCGTTCCTTTATCGCTGTTTGTAAGGATCTCTTATGAAACACACTGCGCTCGCACTCTGCCTTTCTTTGACGCTGACCAGCCTTTCCGCCTTCGCAACCGATTCTTCTGCGGCGCCCTCACTCACCACGGCGCAATTACAAACCATACATTGGCAACCGACCACAATCGGAGCAACGCAGGAGTTTGATCTGACCAGCGCCGGACAAACCGCAACCTTTGCCGATGCCAGCGGCAAATTTCTGGCACTCCAATTACCCGCCGACCATGGTGCACTGACCATCCGGGTACGCAGCCTGATCGAGGGTAAACAGGTGTTCGCCCCCAACGTGCTGGTTCTGGACCAACAACAACGACCTGCCGCGTTTTACCCCAGCAACCAGTTCAGTTATCAACCCGCCTCGCTGCTGACCGGCGATCGCCTGGAAAGCACACTGAAACTTTCGCCAGCACCAGGGCAAAAAAATATCTATCTGCTGGTCTACACCACACCGCGGGATTTACAGCAGCAGACTGTCTTGCAAGGCGCATCAAAAGCCTATGCCAAAGCCACCGGCAATCAGCCGCCAGATATTCCCGACCCAGTGGCTCAACACACCAACAGTGGTCAGCTTAGTCTAAAAATCAGCGCCGAACGCACCAATGACACGATTAGTATCGGCAATAATGACACCACGGCCATTGCCACACCGCTCACTGCCGCCAGTGCGCCAACTGAAAAAATGGCAACCACAGCGGCTTTGTTACCCGCCACCGAGAATTACTTTAATCAGCAGATCCGCCAAGCGCTTAAGGCTGGTGATCTATCACAAGCCTTAACGCTGCTGCAAGAAGCCGAACGACTGGGTTCAAGCTCAGCCCGTACCACTTTCATGGACAATGTACAGCCACGCCATTAAACAATGCCCCCTCGCACAACGGCCTGCCATCAGTGCAGGCCTAGCTACCGAAAAGCCCGCCGCCTCGCAAAAATACACCTTCGGGATTTCTTCATCTCCCGACTCAAGGCATTATTCTCACCTAACGGTGTAATAAGATCATTCCACCAGCAAAAACAAGCAGTAAGGAGCCAGATATGGCGGGAGTTATCCTGCGTAATGTCAGTAAAACCTTCGGTGATGTCACTATTTCCAAAGACATCAATCTGGATATTAACGACGGTGAGTTTGTCGTGTTTGTTGGGCCGTCTGGCTGTGGCAAATCCACCTTGCTGCGCATGATCGCCGGTCTGGAAGATATCTCATCCGGCGATTTACTGATTGGTGAACAACGCATGAATGACGTTCCACCCGCCGAGCGCGGGGTCGGTATGGTGTTCCAATCTTATGCACTCTATCCGCACCTGAGTGTGGCTGACAACATGTCGTTTGGGCTAAAGCTGGCCGGTACCCACAAAACCGAAATTCAGCAGCGGGTACTACAAGCCGCTGATATTTTGCAACTCTCACCCTTACTGGATCGCCAGCCGAAAGCTTTGTCCGGCGGCCAACGGCAACGGGTGGCAATTGGCCGCACCTTGGTGGCAGAACCCAACGTGTTCTTGCTTGATGAACCGCTGTCCAATCTGGATGCCGCATTGCGGGTGCAAATGCGCATCGAACTGGCGCGGCTGCACAAACGACTGGGCTGCACCATGATTTACGTTACCCACGATCAGATCGAAGCCATGACACTGGCGCATAAAATCGTGGTACTGGACGGTGGCGCCATCTCTCAGGTGGGTAAACCACTCGAACTCTACCATTATCCGGCTAACCGTTTTGTCGCCGGCTTTATTGGTTCCCCGAAAATGAATTTCCTGCCCGTCACCGTGCTGGCCGTGGAGCCACAGCAGGTAGAGGTTGAAATAATGGGACAAACCCGCCTCTGGCTCACCGTCGATGGCAGCAATGTCACGGTCGGCGAGCCGATGACGCTGGGTATTCGCCCTGAACACCTGCTGGATGCTGATAGCAGTCAACATCAGTTATATGGTGAAATTCTGGTGGTCGAGCAACTTGGCAACGAAACCCAAATTCATCTGCAGTTGCCCGGTTATGCTGAGCCGCTGGTTTACCGGCACCATGATGTTGCCGTGGTGGCGGAAGGCGTACCGCTGGCAATTGGTATTCCTGCCGAGCGTTGTCATCTGTTCCATGCCGATGGACGTGCATGTCGCCGCCTGCATCCGGAACCCGGTGTGTAATGCAGAACAAACTGCAGTCTGCGTTAAATATGGTAAACTGGGGCCATATTCTCAGTAGCCACTGAGCATCTTTAGATAACGTCTGCGAGGCGATAGCACATGATCATCGTAACTGGTGGCGCCGGTTTTATCGGCAGTAATCTGGTAAAAGCATTAAACCAAGCGGGTCGTAAAGACATCGTCGTGGTTGACGATCTGACTGACGGCACCAAATTTGCCAATCTGGTCGATCTCGATATCGCTGATTACATTGATAAAGACGAGTTTATTGCCCGCATCGTTTCCGGCGATCATTTCGAAGAGTGGGGCGGTATCAGTGCCATTCTGCACCAAGGTGCCTGCTCAGCCACCACCGAGTGGAACGGCAAATTCGTCATGGACGTCAACTACGAATATTCCAAAGATCTGCTGCATTACTGCCTGGAATATGGCGTGCAGTTTATTTACGCTTCGTCTGCCGCCACTTACGGTGGCCGCAATGACAACTTCATCGAAGAACGTCGTTTCGAACAGCCACTGAACGTTTACGGTTACTCAAAATTCCTGTTCGATGAATATGTGCGTCGTATTCTGCCGGAAACCGATCTGCAGATCGTGGGTCTGAAATACTTCAACGTCTATGGCCCGCGTGAACAGCATAAAGGCAGCATGGCCAGCGTAGCGTTCCACCTGAACAATCAGGTGCTGAAAGGCGAAAACGTCAAACTGTTCGAAGGTTGTGACGGTTTCCCGAATGGCGGCCAAACGCGTGACTTCATCTACGTGGAAGATGTCGCCAAAGTGGTGCTGTGGTTTATGAATCACCCCGACAAATCCGGCATCTTCAACTGCGGTACTGGCAAAGCCGAACCATTCCAGAACGTCGCCGAAGCAGTATTGAAACACCACGGTAAAGGTGAAATTGAGTACATTCCGTTCCCAGAGCACCTGAAAGGCCGTTACCAGAGCTTCACACAAGCCGATCTGACCAAACTGCGCGCCACAGGCTGTGACGTGAAATTCCGCACCGTTGCAGAAGGTGTCGCTGAATACATGGCGTGGTTAAACAAATAACCCTTTTGTTGGGGGTCTCAGGCCCCGCAGTTGCGAGATTGATTGCATGAACATCCTGATGGCCCTCTCCCAGTTAGAAGTAACTGGTGCGGAAGTGTATGCCACCACTATTGGTGACAAACTGATCGAAAAAGGCCATCAGGTCTTTTTCGTTTCCGACACGCTGACTAAACCCACACAGGGCACTTTTTTTAAGCTGCGTTTTAATAAACGCAGTATTCCACGCCGCTTCTGGCATGTGGCCTATCTGATTTGGCTGATTAAAAAACACAATATCCAACTGGTACACGCACATAGCCGCGCTTCCGGTTGGAGCAGTTATATTGCCTGTAAACTCACCGGCACGCCGATGATCACAACCGTACACGGCCGTCAGCCCGTACATGCCTCACGCAAAGCATTTCATGCGTTAGGTTATGCTGCGGTTGCCGTGTGTGAAGATATCAAGCAACAATTGATTGATTCATTAAGCGTTTCCGCCGACCAGATCCATGTCATTCGTAACGGAATAGAAACGGAAAAATTCACCGCCGTTGCACCACCGCACAACGACAAACCACTGATCATCATTGTCGGCCGACTGACAGGCCCGAAAGGCGATGTCTGTTACCGTTTGCTTGATGAGGTGATCGATCTGAATCGTTACCGAGTGCAAGTGATCAGTGGCAGCCAGGTCACCGAGCGTTTCCAACGCTTTCAAAACAGCGTCGAATTTGTCGGTTACGTACAAGACATTCCAGCCCGTATGCAACAGGCTGATCTGGTGATCGGTGCTGGCCGTGTGGCCATGGAATCACTGCTGTGTGGCCGCCCAACCCTGGCGATTGGTGAAGCCAAAGCGCTCGGGGTCATTACGCCACACAATTTGCCGCAGGCGTTAGCCAGCAACTTTGGCGACATCGGCCCAAAAGACCTCGATATCGATTTTCCAGCACTTATCGATGAAATTGAAAGTGGCATTGCATTACAGCAAACCGATAACCATGTAAGACAACAGATCCAGCAGGAATATGATCTGAATCGTATTGTCACCAAGCTGGAGCAGGTGTATCAGGATGCTTACATCTACACCCGCCAGCGTGAAGTGCCAGTCATTATGTACCACCGTTTTATCCAACACGATTCCGAAAAAGGTGTGCATGGCACCTGGTTACCCGTCAGCATGCTGGAAAAACATTTCAAACTGCTGCAATGGCTCGGTTATGAAACGCTAACGTTTCAGGATCTGGCAGAGCATGGTTTTATCCACCGTCTGCAACCGGGTAAAAAATTCATCATTATTACTGTGGACGATGGTTATCGCGATAATCTCACCCTGCTATTACCGTTGCTGAAAAAATACAATTTCAAAGCTGTCATCTATGCCGTCAGCGGCGAAGATCACAATCGCTGGGATGTAGAGGTCAGCGAAAATCCAGATCGCCCAGTGCCGTTGATGACACCGGATGAGTTAAAACAAATAGCTAACAGCGGTTATGTAGAAATCGGCGGCCATACACTGACACACCCCCGCCTCAGCAAATTAACCGCAGCAGAACAGCACCATCAGATTGTTGAAAATAAAAAAATGCTGGAGCAACTGCTCGGAAAAACATTAATTTCGTTTGCTTATCCTTATGGTGATTATAACGAGCAGAGTAAAAGTTTAGTTGCTGAAGCGGGTTATCCTTTTGCCGTAGCTACCAACTCCGGTCCATTAGCTATACACCAAGATAATCTGGCCATTCGTCGGATTGCGATTTTCCCTAAAACCGATGTGTTTGGTTTATGGCGCAAAATTCGCGGCAATTATTTGTTTCGGAAACTCAAATAAAGGTACTTGGTTTTGCTGACAATCAACAAAAACATGCTGATAGATAAAAATTCACTGAGTCAGTTTTTACATAGTGATCATTTTAGTCTATTTATGTTTATAAACATTCTTTCTTTTTCTCTATTCAAAGAATCAGTTCAACTCATCGCCGACATTTCGCAGACTATCCTTGTTGTTTCTACATTATTAGCAATAACCCTGGAATGGCGGTTTTTTATTAAGAACTTTATATTCAAGATGCTATTGCTCGCGTTAATTGCACAAATACTGAGCTGGCTATCAGCGAAATTTTATATCCCTGATTTAGCAACGCCTCTTCCGGTACTAAAGTCTCTCTCTTATCTTTTTTTCTTTTTTTGCATTGCCTTCTGGCTGAAAGATAATCAGAAAAAAATAAATCTGGTTTTATTTACTTTTACCATCGGGGTAATATTTACTTTTGTTTATCATTCTTCTGTCTTGTCTGAAATACAGCGAGGACTCCATGGAATCAGAATCGATTTCCACTACCGGAATGCACAGTACGGCTCATTAATCGCAGGTGTCTGTTTTATGTTTTATGTCATCTATACAATGCTCCATAAACATCTTCTCTCACCAATAGAAAAAACATTCTGCATTTCAATGATAGTGCTGTTTGGTTTATTCTCTATCATCCTGCAGTCCCGACAATCATGGTTAGCCATAACGATTTCTCTCATGGCATTTTTCATATTATCTTTATTAGATAAGAAAAAATATCCTGTCAAAAATTTCATGATCGGCGCTACTGTTTTTATTTTATTATTATTCCTCTATCAGGTTCCCTTTATCCGACAACGTCTTCTGGTAGGCTTTGTTCATACCGATGATTTACATGCAATGTTGACCTTTCACTGGCAAGAAGTGAAAGACTTCAGCATTGGCGTCAGACTGAAATCATGGGTGGAAGCAGGAAGATGGATCCAGGCCCACCCTTTCTTTGGCACTGGATTTGGCAGCCAAACATATGTCATTACAACATCTCATACTTTGCCCGATTACATAACCAGAGAGTTTAGACACTTACATAATTCCAATATTGAAACCCTAGTTTCCTGGGGCATACTAGGCTTTTTCACGCTCTATGCATCCTGGATTTACATCCTGAAAAAAATCGTTAGCTCAGACTCGTCGTCTTTTTACACGAAAGCCCTTTGTGTTTCCTTCTTCATTTATTGGATTATTATCAATAACTTTGAATCTTTCTTTTATTACAGAGCTGGCCAATGGGTATTTAGTGTTTTCGTTGGTGTTCTCTATTCTGTAATACTACAGAAAGAACATAATGCTTATTTAGAGGCTCGGAATGAAAATATTCGTCATTAGTTTAACCAGTGCAACTGCGCGGCGAGAACGTGTTCAGAAAGTAATGGATGAATTGCACATTCATTTTGAATTTTTTAATGCCATTAACGGGTTTAATGGACTGCCGGAAAGACTGGCAAATCATCCTGATGATTTACACCGCACCATCTTCAGAAGCCGCCCCTTAACGCCAGGAGAAAAGGGCTGCTATACCAGTCATTATTTGCTCTGGGAAAAATGTCTGGAATTGAATGAACCAATTTTAATACTTGAGGATGATTTCCTTCCGACTCAGTATTTTTCTGATGTGCTTGTCACACTAGATAGCGTTCATGAAAAATATGAATATATTAAGGTTGAACCGCAGATTAGTGCAGCGACTCCGCTAGAAACGATTAATAATGCACAGATAGTTTTCTGGCATAATAACTCCTGCTGGACGACAGGCTACAGCATCAGTCCAAAAGGAGCAAAACGTCTATTAGAACACAGCAAGCGTTGGCTATGTTCTGTCGATAATTATATTGGTGAATCTTATCGCACCGGTCTCTTGTGTGCAGGCATTATACCTTATGCTATATACAGTCCACGCGATATGGGAAGTGACATCCAAAACCGGGTACCACTAAAAAAAGTTCCACTTCCTTTTAAATTGACAAGAGAGTTGTATCGTTTCTACCGGTTTATGAGAATGCTTATATGGAATATCAAAAATCAACGTTAGTTATGGGCAATTTTGCGGAGAAAAAAATCCACGCTATCTGGCTGGGAGAAAAGCTACCATTACTGGCTCATGTGTGTATTGATGACTGGAGAAAGCAAGGCTACAACTATAAACTCTGGTCAGATAATGATCCCAAAATAAAAGAGTGGATAAATAGCTGCACGTTTGCCAGAAAATGCTATGAAAAAGGGCTATTCGCGTTCGTCACCGATTATTTACGACTTAAAATTCTGGCGGAAGAAGGCGGGCTATATCTTGACACTGACGTCACTATAAATGCAGATCCATTCCCGCTTTTCCAGAATGTTGATTTCTGCGTCGGCTACGAAGAAGGCGAGCGTTTAGGCACAGCCACCATATATGCACGAAAAAATTCAGAAACCTTAACCACGTTGATTCGATTTTATGAAGAAGAGATCATGGCTTCTCCCCTCTATATGGGACCTGAAATCATGACTAAACTTGTGACAGAACAAAGTCCGTATGTTTTTGATCGGATTTTCCTGGCACCGCAGCACTTTTTTTATAGTTATCAGGGTGAACCCATCGATTTTTCTCCGCCACAAGATCGCTATATGACACACTGGTTTCAGCACAGCTGGAAACACTCCAAACACCTTGTTTTCCTCAAGGCGAAGGGGAAAGGCATTGCGGGCTACATATATGAGTGGCAAAAAGAATTTTTCAGATTTAGATAACCCCAATTATCAGCAAAGCTCTTGGCTGACGGGCGCATTTCGGAATAATTAGGCACATGAAAACCCTCTTAATCGCCCCTTCGTGGGTCGGCGATATGGTGATGTCGCAAAGTCTCTATATCACCTTAAAAAAGCAGCAACCCGATATGGAACTCCATGTCATGGCGCCACGCTGGTGTCTACCTTTGCTGGCCCGTATGCCACAGGTCGATCAAGCCATCGAAATGCCGCTAGGCCATGGAGATTTCAAATTATCGGCTCGCTGGAGACTGGGGCGTGAGCTTAAAAAAAACCAGTATACTCAGGCTATTGTCTTACCCAATTCACTGAAATCAGCTCTGATCCCACTCTTTGCTCAAATACCTAAACGTACAGGCTGGAAAGGCGAAAGTCGGTATGGATTGCTGAACGACTTACGGAATAATAAAAAAGCATTCCCGTTGATGGTGCAACGTTACATCGCGTTGGCATTTGCTCGCCAGAAAATGCGCTCCGAAAAAGACATCCTTGAGATCCCTTATCCCGCATTACAGGTAGATAAAGCGCAGCAACATGCAGCAATGTCTCGATTAAGCGTTAACTTGGATAAACCAGTTCTGGGCCTCTGCCCAGGCGCTGAATTTGGGCCATCAAAACGCTGGCCAGAAGAGCATTATGCAGCGATAGCAAACCTATGGATTGCCGACGGTGGCGAAGTATGGATATTTGGCTCTCAAAAAGATCAACCGGTAGCCAACACTATTCGACAAAATCTGCCCGCAGAGTTGCAAACGCATTGTCATTTATTAGCTGGAAACACCAGTCTGACTGAAGCCATTGATCTCTTGGCTGCTTGTACAAAAGTAGTGAGTAATGATTCTGGTCTGATGCATATTGCCGCGGCAGTCAACACACCGCTAGTTGCCGTTTATGGCTCTACATCGCCAGGCTACACACCGCCGCTCAGCCAAAAGGTGCAAATAGTACATACTGACATAGAGTGCCGACCTTGTTTTAAACGGGAATGTCCATACAGCCATCTTAAATGTCTAAAGGAACTACATCCCAATCAAGTTTGGCACGCATTATCGGCGCTGAAATAGATCATTGAACGGATAACAATAGGTCTAATTTACTCAAGCCTTTGTTATCCGGCATTGTTTATCAATCAATGCAGTAACAACTGGAATAACATTTTTCGGTGTCAATTGACGAAACAATTCCTGATCAGAGCCATCTCGTTGTAATGTCGGTAACAGTTGCTGTTTTTGCTGTTCACCCAACACATCCCATACATCAATTGCTTGAAAACGGGGATGGTTTAGCGGATTGGCGATGCTTTTGGCTCCGGTAGGCGCCACAATAGTCAGTAACGGGATATCCAGTGCCTGCGCAATATGTCGGGGCCCAGTATCATTGCCCACAAATAATTGGCAATGACTCAGTAATCCGGCCAATTCCCGGATAGAAGCCGTATCGATGCGATCAAATACCATGGCTTGTAAATGAGCAGGTAATAAGTGACGTAATTGACAGTTATAGTCTCGCTCATTCGGTGCTGCATACACCAAAATCTGAGCACCGTATTGTTCAATCAGCCATTGGGCTAATTGAGCAAAATAATCGATGGGCCAGCGTTTATAGCTCCCCAAAGAATTAACACCTAATGCAATCAGTGGGCGTTGCAGCTCAATGCCGGCAGCTAATAATGTTTTCTTCGCCAGCACCTTCTCAATATCTGACAACCAGAGATGATAATTACGATCTTCTTTCGCCAGCTTAAGCGGTTTCAATAATGAAAACCGATCATCCAGCATAGAACAATTACCTTGATGTTCGGTATCCAAACCAAAACGGACAACCCGGTTATGTCCTAACCGCCATGGAAAAGAATCAAAACCAATGCGCGTCTTAGCACCACTGAACAAACAGGTCAGTAATCCAATCATTTGTCCCTGGCTATTAATGACGACATCATAGTGCTGCTGACGTAATTGCATCATCAAGCGCCAGAGATAACGCCAGTTATTACGCTGTGATTTATCAATGATGATCAACTTATCAATATAGGGATCACCTTGTGCCATTCCAGCACAATAATCCATCACCAGATAATGCACTTCGCTGGTGGGATCATTCTTCTTTAAATTATCGCACAGTGCCGTAGATACCAATACATCACCGATTTGTTTGGTCTGCACTACCAAATATCTCACAACACTTGATCCCTTTACTGCGGTTTTCATAAAAAACACAAATGCACATTAAGTAACGATTGTGCCATGTTTATTTAAATAATGTGCCCCCCGGTAGACTAAAGATAAGAAAAAACAGAGGTGAATCACGCAGATATCTTTTACAGAGAAGTGTTTCATATCTGGTTTGTTGTTTTACAATTTTTATCGTGATCCGCATAATACGCCATCGTTAATTTGTTCAGTCCAGCTATGCCTCTTTTTTCTGTGCCACCGAAAACCCTGTGCCTGATCCGTCTTTCTGCCATTGGCGACTGTGTTCATGCTGTTGCGATGGTGCAAGCCATCCAACGTCAGTGGCCGCAGACCCGTATTGTCTGGATCATGGGCAAATTAGAAGCACAATTACTGAGTGATCTACCCGGTATTGATGTGATCCCGTTTGATAAAAAAGCAGGTTTTCGCGGATATTGGCAAATCTGGCGCCAACTACGACATATCCGGTTTGATGCCTTATTGCATATGCAAAGTGCATTACGCGCCAGTTTATTGCGATTGGGGATCAGAGCCAAAACCGTGTTAGGTTTTGATCAACAACGCGCAGGTGATGGCCAGCAATATTTCACCAATTGCAAAGTGAAATCGCCTGAATCCCCTCATGTACTTGATGGTTTTATGGCTTTTGCACAAGAACTGGGTATTCGTGATCTGACACCTAAATGGTTTATCCCTACCTCAGACATCGATGATGATTGGGCTCGAAAACAAATTAATGGCAAACCAACCCTGCTGATTAGCCCCGCTGCAAGTAAAGCATTTAAAAACTGGACGACGGCCGGTTATGCCACACTTGCAGACCATGCAGCCAACAAAGGTCTGCAAGTTTTCCTGTGCGGTGGACCAAGTGCAGCCGAACAAGTCATGGCGCAAGAAATAATCAGCCAATGCCAAAATACACCGCGGAATTTGATTGGAAAAACCAATCTAAAACAGCTAATGGCACTCATAAAGCAATCTCATCTGGTCTTAGCACCCGATACTGGCCCCACACATATGGCAACCGCAGTAGGAGTGCCAGTGCTTGGTTTATATGCGCATCATAATCCACAACGTACTGGTCCTTATCACTGTCGGCAGTATGTCGTCAGTGTTTATGAAAAACTCATCACGCAACAAACTGGTAGGTCACTGTCTGAATTGGCTTGGCGTACCCGCCTCAAAGATGACCAAGCTATGCAACAAATCAGCATTGAACAGGTTAAAGTTGCGTTTGATACGCTACTTGGCGATTATCCACTAGCAGACGAGACCAAGCATGACTAACGCAACGATTGCCGCTGTATTAATTGTCAAAAATGAAGGGGAAAATCTGCGCGCCTGTTTACAATCAGTTGCGGGATGGGTGGATGAAATTATTATTCTCGACTCCGGCAGCAGTGATAACACCGCAGAAATTGCCGCTGAATTTAATGCCCGCTATGACATAGAGCCAATCTGGCAAGGTTATGGCCGCCAACGCCAAATGGCTCAGCAACGCGTCACCGCCGATTGGTGCTTCTGGCTAGATGCCGACGAACGAGTCACAGCTGAACTACAACAAAGCATCAAAGCCGTCTTGCAACAGCCAGATCGTAATACAGCCTATACCATCCCCCGACTGAACTGGGTTTTTGGTCGTTATATTCGCCATTGCGGCTGGTATCCAGATCGCGTGATCCGTTTATATCCGACCAAATTAACCAGCTACAACGCAGCATTAGTGCATGAAAAAGTAGAGATTACTGCCAGTATGCAGCTTCAGCCTTTACAAGGTGATCTGGTACATATCCCTTACAAAGATTTGGAACATTATCTGGTGAAATCAGCTCGGTATGCAAAAGCATGGGCCGATGGTAGAGAGGCCAAGGGAAAAAGTAGCAGTTTATTACAAGGCATACTACATGCTCTTGGCTGCTTTAGCCGGATGTATATCCTACGGGCGGGTTTTTTCGATGGTAAAGCAGGCTTTTTACTTTCCGTCTTATCAGCACATTCCACTTTTGTGAAATATGCTGATCTGTGGTTACGTAATCAAAATAAACAGAGCAAATAATGTTTACCGCCAGAAGAAGTTAATGCATCCAGCCACACCACCAAAGTCGGATGGCATCGGCACATTGAGGCATATTCAACAGCCCCATATTCTGTTCACTGAACTCACCTTCTGGCGGAGAAAAAGCTAAGTGACGCCCTTCGCTATTCAATGGCCGCCAACGCAGAGGTGTCGCAGAACGGCGTTGGGGAAAAAAACCAACCGTTGGAACATCCAGCGCAGAAGCCATGTGCAATGGCCCGGTACTGCCAGCAATAAACAATTCTGCATTCGCCAATACCTGAGCAAAACGAACTAAACCATCACGAGAAACATAAACTGTAACTGGAACACCCATATTTCGTAGCAGTTCTGCTAATTCATTGGTCTTTTCTTCTTCCCCTGGGCCTGCAGTTAACAAAAAATGGCGTCCAGGATGATATTTATATAAACAAACAACCAGTTCAGCATATTGCGCCACTGATAAATTATTTGCCGACCCACCACTACCGCAATGCACCATAACCCACGATGATGAGGCTACGATATTTAATGCCTGAGCTGTTTCCAAGCGAACTTGTGACAATAGCTCTCTTGGAAAAACTAAATATGGTGCTTCAGGCTCAACAATATTCCATTGATGATCAGCTAAAAAAAGACGAATCAGGTCAAGATTGTACTGATATTCTGGCTTTTCTGAGAGAGATCGTCGCTGCATCAAACGGTGATTGTAAAAAAGTTGAGCCAACTTCGTTGCCGGAGCCAAACGGTAAGGAATTTTAGCTCGCCATAATAACCAACCAATTCGTCCGGTTGAAAATAGTGTAATAGCCGCGTCAAATTGACTTTTAACCTGTGTCAATAACAACGTTTGCTGTTCTTTAGATGCGTTCTTTCCCGGATCAATGATAACGCTATCAATCCAAGGACATAAGTGTGCTAACGGAGCAGTATAATTAGGAACTAAAGCCGTGATATGACAATCACAAGACTGCTTTAACATAGCAAAACTGGGCCAAGCCAGCATAAAATCGCCAATCTTATCATTTCGCACGACCAGTATTCGCATATCTGCTCCTGTAGCCCGCATAGCAAAAAGCCCTGAGCGAATGCTCAGGGCTTTTCAAAATATTGGCGGAGTGGACGGGACTCGAACCCGCGACCCCCGGCGTGACAGGCCGGTATTCTAACCGACTGAACTACCACTCCGCACTTTTCTCTCTATGCTCGCTCAACCGTTGTCACCCAGTCAAGGTCTTCACATCAATTTAGGAGCCTGGCAGTGTCCTACTCTCACATGGCGAATGCCACACTACCATCGGCGCTACAACGTTTCACTTCTGTGTTCGGCATGGGTACAGGTGGTTCCATCGCGCTATTGCCGCCAGGCATATTCGGTTAAATCAGAAAGCTGACTCTAAATTCGTTTCTTTATCTAGTTCGTTCAATCAATCAAACAAGCTCTTAGCTTAAAACCACTTGGGTGTTGTATGGTTAAGCCTCTCGGGTCATTAGTATGGGTTAGCTCAATGTATCACTACACTTACACACCCCACCTATCAACGTCGTAGTCTTCAACGGCCCTTCAGAGGACTTATAGTCCTAGGGATGACTCATCTCGTGGCAAGTTTCCCGCTTAGATGCTTTCAGCGGTTATCTTTTCCGAACTTAGCTACCGGGCAGTGCCATTGGCATGACAACCCGAACACCAGCGGTTCGTTCACTCCGGTCCTCTCGTACTAGGAGCAACCCCACTCAATCATCCAACGCCCACGGCAGATAGGGACCGAACTGTCTCACGACGTTCTGAACCCAGCTCGCGTACCACTTTAAATGGCGAACAGCCATACCCTTGGGACCAACTTCAGCCCCAGGATGTGATGAGCCGACATCGAGGTGCCAAACACCGCCGTCGATATGAACTCTTGGGCGGTATCAGCCTGTTATCCCCGGAGTACCTTTTATCCGTTGAGCGATGGCCCTTCCATTCAGAACCACCGGATCACTATGACCTGCTTTCGCACCTGCTCGACCTGTCCGTCTCGCAGTTAAGCGGGCTTATGCCATTGCACTAACCTCACGATGTCCGACCGTGATTAGCCCACCTTCGTGCTCCTCCGTTACTCTTTGGGAGGAGACCGCCCCAGTCAAACTACCCACCAGACACTGTCCCTGGCCCAGATAATGGGCTGAGGTTAGAACATCAAACATACCAGGGTGGTATTTCAAGGACGGCTCCAGCACAACTAGCGTCATGCCTTCAAAGCCTCCCACCTATCCTACACAGGTAGGTTCAATGTTCAGTGTCAAGCTATAGTAAAGGTTCACGGGGTCTTTCCGTCTAGCCGCGGGTACACCGCATCTTCACGGCGAATTCGATTTCACTGAGTCTCGGGTGGAGACAGCATGGCCATGGTTACACCATTCGTGCAGGTCGGAACTTACCCGACAAGGAATTTCGCTACCTTAGGACCGTTATAGTTACGGCCGCCGTTTACCGGGGCTTCGATCAAGAGCTTCGCTTGCGCTAACCCCATCAATTAACCTTCCGGCACCGGGCAGGTGTCACACCCTATACGTCCACTTTCGTGTTTGCAGAGTGCTGTGTTTTTGTTAAACAGTCCCAGCCATCTGGTCACTGCGGCTGCCATTAGCTCCAGAAGCAAGTTCCTTCACCAACAACAGCGTACCTTCTCCCGAAGTTACGGTACTATTTTGCCTAGTTCCTTCACCCGAGTTCTCTCAAGCGCCTTGGTATTCTCTACCTGACCACCAGTGTTGGTTTGGGGTACGGTTCTTTGTAACCTGAAGCTTAGAGGCTTTTCCTGGAAGCGTGGCATCAGTAACTTCATGACCGTAGTCACTTCGTCTCGGCTCTCGGAATAAAGTACAGCGGATTTGCCTACCGTACATCCCTACCACCTTTCACCAGCTCTACCAACCGCTGGCCTACCTAGCCTTCTCCGTCCCCTCATCGCAGTTACAAAAAGTGCAGGAATATTAACCCGCTTCCCATCGACTACGCCTTTCAGCCTCGCCTTAGGGGCCGACTCACCCTGCCCCGATTAACGTTGGACAGGAACCCTTGGTCTTCCGGCGAGGGAGTCTTTCACTCCCTTTAACGTTACTCACGTCAGCATTCGCACTTCTGATATCTCCAGCATGCGTTACCACACACCTTCACAGACTTACAGAACGCTCCCCTACCACTTGCCTTACGGCAAATCCGCAGCTTCGGTGACTAGTTTAGCCCCGTTACATCTTCCGCGCAGGCCGACTCGACTAGTGAGCTATTACGCTTTCTTTAAATGATGGCTGCTTCTAAGCCAACATCCTAGCTGTCTAAGCCTTCCCACATCGTTTCCCACTTAACTAGTACTTTGGGACCTTAGCTGGCGGTCTGGGTTGTTTCCCTCTTCACGACGGACGTTAGCACCCGCCGTGTGTCTCCCGGATAGTACTTACTGGTATTCGGAGTTTGCATCGAGTTGGTAAGTCGGGATGACCCCCTAGTCGAAACAGTGCTCTACCCCCAGTAGTATTCGTCCGAGGCGCTACCTAAATAGCTTTCGGGGAGAACCAGATATCTCCGAGTTTGATTGGCCTTTCACCCCTAGCCACAGGTCATCCCCTAATTTTGCAACATTAGTGGGTTCGGTCCTCCAGTACCTGTTACGGCACCTTCAACCTGCCCATGGCTAGATCACTCGGTTTCGGGTCTACACCCTGCAACTAGTCGCCCAGTTAAGACTCGGTTTCCCTACGGCTCCCCTATTCGGTTAACCTTGCTACAGAATGTAAGTCGCTGACCCATTATACAAAAGGTACGCAGTCACACCACGAAGGTGCTCCCACTGCTTGTACGTACACGGTTTCAGGTTCTATTTCACTCCCCTCACAGGGGTTCTTTTCGCCTTTCCCTCACGGTACTGGTTCACTATCGGTCAGTCAGGAGTATTTAGCCTTGGAGGATGGTCCCCCCCCATGTTCAGACAGGATACCACGTGTCCCGCCTTACTCGTTTTCATCTCAGGGTCGCTTTCGTGTACGGGACTATCACCCTGTACCGTGTGCCTTTCCAGACACTTCCACTAACTTCCTAGAAACTTAAGGGCTAATTCCCGTTCGCTCGCCGCTACTAAGGAAATCTCGGTTGATTTCTTTTCCTCGGGGTACTTAGATGTTTCAGTTCTCCCGGTTCGCCTTGCATGACTATGTATTCATCATGCAATACTGCATAAATGCAGTGGGTTTCCCCATTCGGATATCCGTGGATAATAACGTCTCTTACCGACTCTCCACAGCTTAACGCAGGTTAGCACGTCCTTCTTCGCCTCTGACTGCCTAGGCATCCACCGTGTACGCTTAGTCACTTAACCATACAACCCCAAATGGTTTCCCATTCAGCGCTGTCGTTATGACCAGTTTACTGGTTTAACACCAAGTTTTTCCAAGACGCTTGTCTGTCTTGATTGAACTTTTATCAGCTTTCCAATTTTTTAAAGAACAGTCTTCCAGTTAAGAAGACACAGTAATAGCGCAGTAGTCTCTACCTGCATTATTACTCTGGCTTCTTTGGAGTGGTGGAGCCATGCGGGATCGAACCGCAGACCTCCTGCGTGCAAAGCAGGCGCTCTCCCAGCTGAGCTATGGCCCCTCCGAAGGAAAGTGGTGGGTCTGAGTAGACTCGAACTACCGACCTCACCCTTATCAGGGGTGCGCTCTAACCACCTGAGCTACAGACCCACTTCGTCGCTCTTACTATCATCAAGCAATCTGTGTGAACACTTACATAGTCAATTAGTTAAGGTAAGGAGGTGATCCAACCGCAGGTTCCCCTACGGTTACCTTGTTACGACTTCACCCCAGTCATGAATCACACCGTGGTAATCGTCCTCCCGAAGGTTAGACTAACTACTTCTGGTGCAAACCCACTCCCATGGTGTGGACGGGCGGTGTGTACAAGGCCCGGGAACGTATTCACCGCAACATTCTGATTTGCGATTACTAGCGATTCCGACTTCATGGAGTCGAGTTGCAGACTCCAATCCGGACTACGACGTACTTTGTGGGTTCCGCTTGCTCTCGCGAGGTCGCTTCCCTCTGTATACGCCATTGTAGCACGTGTGTAGCCCTGGCCGTAAGGGCCATGATGACTTGACGTCATCCCCCACCTTCCTCCGGTTTATCACCGGCAGTCTCCCTTGAGTTCCCGGCATTACCCGCTGGCAACAAAGGATAGGGGTTGCGCTCGTTGCGGGACTTAACCCAACATCTCACGACACGAGCTGACGACAGCCATGCAGCACCTGTGTCTGAGTTCCCGAAGGCACCAATCCATCTCTGGAAAGTTCTCAGCATGTCAAGGCCAGGTAAGGTTCTTCGCGTTGCATCGAATTAAACCACATGCTCCACCGCTTGTGCGGGCCCCCGTCAATTCATTTGAGTTTTAAACCTTGCGGCCGTACTCCCCAGGCGGTCGATTTATCGCGTTAGCTTCGGAACCCACGCTCATAGTGGCACAGACTCCAAATCGACATCGTTTACAGCGTGGACTACCAGGGTATCTAATCCTGTTTGCTCCCCACGCTTTCGCACCTGAGCGTCAGTCTTTGTCCAGGGGGGCCCGCCTTCGCCACCGGTATTCCTCCAGATCTCTACGCATTTCACCGCTACACCTGGAATTCTACCCCCCTCTACAAGGACTCTAGTCAGGACAGTTTCAAATGCAGTTCCCAGGTTGAGCCCGGGGATTTCACATCTGACTTATCTAACCGCCTGCGTGCGCTTTACGCCCAGTTATTCCGATTAACGCTTGCACCCTCCGTATTACCGCGGCTGCTGGCACGGAGTTAGCCGGTGCTTCTTCTGTGGGTAACGTCAATGATGATGCGTATTAGACATCATCCCTTCCTCCCCACTGAAAGTGCTTTACAAACCCGAAGGCCTTCTTCACACACGCGGCATGGCTGCATCAGGGTTTTCCCCCATTGTGCAATATTCCCCACTGCTGCCTCCCGTAGGAGTCTGGACCGTGTCTCAGTTCCAGTGTGGCTGGTCATCCTCTCAGACCAGCTAGAGATCGTCGCCTTGGTGAGCCGTTACCTCACCAACTAGCTAATCCCACATGGGTGCATCCAATCGCGGTAGGCCCGAAGGTCCCCACCTTTCCCCCTCAGGGGCGTATGCGGTATTAGCAGCCGTTTTCCAGCTGGTATCCCCCTCGATTGGGCAGCTCCCCATGCATTACTCACCCGTCCGCCACTCGTCACCCAGAGAGCAAGCTCTCCTGTGCTACCGTTCGACTTGCATGTGTTAGGCCTGCCGCCAGCGTTCAATCTGAGCCATGATCAAACTCTTCAATTAAAGTTTTGACTCAATGAATACTTGTTTCTTAATAGTCACTCGCATCATTGATTAAATTTTTTCAATCTAATCAATCTACGCAAGTGCCCACACAGATTGCTTGATAGTTTGTTAAAGAGCGTGACCGTTAGGTCAGGGACGCGAATCATACGCTTTCCCGGTTGCTTGTCAAGCGGTGTTCGTCACATCCTGCTTAACTTGCTCTGTCGCGGCGTCTGCCGTTCCAGTGAGGCCGCATTCTACGGAAAACCGGAAACACGTCAAGCGCATTTATACTATTCCTATGATTTCAGTAACTGTTCGGCGAATTTTTGCACGTTTGTCCAATTTGTGAACTCAATATCGTTACTTGTGTCGGTGCTTCCGCCGGTCATCCACATAATTAGCTGGATAATGCGCTTCTGCCACCAGTTATAACGGGAATAACGCAAGGCGCCGGCGAACACGACAACGTGTTGTGGTTTCCATACTGATTGTTGTAACCACTTTCGCGTATAGAGGTTGGTTTCTGGGGTGTTCTTTTCTGGCTTTCTCGCCACAAGATTGACAGCAATAAAGGCTGCCTCTTTTTCTTTTAATACTGAGTAGTGTTGTTCTACAAATTTATTGAGACTGGGATGAAAATGACCATAACGGATAGAAGCTGCGATCAGTACTTTGTCATACGGCGTCAAATCAATCACAGGTTGTTCATGCAGGTTATGTAAATCTGCCCGCCAGTTTGGCGTATGCGCTAATATGGCATCGACTATCTTCCGAGTTTGCCCTTCTCGGCTGGAATACAACACCAGAATTCGTTTGGTCATGAGTTTGGTTCATCCTCTATTTCGCTCTGCTTATATTAGCAAGCTTTCCTTTTATATATACCATGCAACAAAAAGTTCAATTGGAACCGGTTGCAGATACAATCTGCAATTTAGCCGTACCTTCTTTGCCGTTTTCTTGCTTTTTCGCAACATAATGTGTTCAATTCTTGCATTACAGAATTGTACGAAGGTTGTTCATGGCTAAAGGTAAACCCATTCTGATTGTGGATGATGATCAGGAAATCAGGGAATTATTAAAAGAGTACCTGACGCGTGCTGGTTTCGATGTATTGACCGCTTGTGACGGTGTGGAAATGTACCAGCAACTGGCACTTGCTACACCTGAGTTGATCATTCTGGATATTATGATGCCAGGTGATGATGGTTTCAGTCTTTGTCAGCAGATCCGCCGGAAATCGCAGGTGCCGATCATTATGTTAACCGCTGCTTCTGATGAAGCGGATCGGGTCATCGGGCTGGAGCTGGGTGCGGATGATTATATCGCTAAGCCTTTTAGCCCTCGTGAATTGATGGCGCGAATTAAAGCCTTATTACGTCGTGCTGAATTCCGGCAACCGGAAAAAGAGGTGGTCTCTGGCCGTAAACTGAAATTTGCTGGCTGGACACTGGACTCGAGAACCCAGTTGCTGACCCATGAAGATGGTTCAAGCATTGACCTGACCGGTAGCGACTTCATCTTATTGCATCTCTTTTTACAACACCCGGGGCAAATTCTGGATCGTGATGCGATCAGTGATGCCACCCGTGGCCGTGAATCACTGCCGATGGAACGTGGTATTGATGTGCAGATCAGCCGTTTGCGCCAGAAATTAGGCGATAACGGTAAAGGACCTCGTATTATTAAAACCATCCGTGGCAGTGGCTATATGCTGATTGCAGATGTTGTGCATGAAGACTAGCTGGGTGCGCCGTTTCTTTTCCTTGTTTGTACCGCGATCGTTATTATCGCGCATGTTGTTGTTGCTGCTGCTGGCGATTGTGTTAGCTCAAAGCCTGATTTCTGGTATTTGGATGCAGCAATTGGAAAAACGGGAATTAGAGGGCATGCTGGCGGCAACCCGTGATCTGGCAAATTCTGCAGCCTCTACCGTAAGTTTCTTTAAATCACTGCCCTTGCAATACCGCCCGATAGCTTTAGATCAGTTACGTAATATGGGCGGGAGCCGCTTTTTTGTTTCGCTGAACAAAGAAGAAATTAGGCTGAAAGGCATTCCTGATAGCCCGAAAAAACAAGTGGTACTCAAAGAAGTTAATCAGACACTGCTGCATAAACTCGGACAGAGTATGCAGATCAAGACTGATTTTTCGTACCCCGCTGAATTGCATGTGTTTAATAATGAAACCTTGCTATCAGATATCCCACCTTCCTGGTCGCGTTATACCTTGTTGATGGAGCCGATTAATCCGCCAATTTTGGTAACGCAGATCAAGCTGGAAAACGGCGATTGGCTTTATCTGGCCGCGTTATTACCAGCTCCCTATATGACACTGGATGAAGATGTGGTTTCACCACATCAGTTTCGTTTCATTATTCTGCTGACGATTATTCTGTTCCCGTTCACCTTTGCATTGGTACGCTGGCAAACACGTCCGTTACGCCATTTAGCGGCGGCAGCAGTCAGTCTGGGGAAAGATATTGATCAACCGCCGTTACCGGAAGCCGGCGCCAGTGAAATTGTCGCGGTAACTCGGGCGATTAATATTATGCAGCAGCGGATCCGCCGTTATATCAGCGATCGCGAAAAGCTGTTCAGCTCGATTTCCCACGACTTAAAAACACCCATTACACGATTGCGCCTGCGCGTGGAGTTACTTGATGACGACACGCAGTTTGCTAAATTCAGCAAAGACCTTGATGACCTGGAGATGATGGTCAAAGGTGCACTGCAAACCGTAAAAGACACTCACATCCACGAAAATATTGAAGATATTGATATAAATCAGCTGTTGGCGGGCATGGCGGAAGACTACAACTTGCTCGATCCACATCTGACGATTGAAGGTCATTGCAAATACTTATATCGCGGCAAACCACTGGCGTTAAAACGCTGTATCGCCAATTTGATTGATAATGCAATTAAATATGGTGATCAAGCTCGCGTGATTGTGATGGATGATTTGGAAAAAAACAGCAAAACCAACATGCTATACCTCTACGTCATTGATGAGGGCCCAGGCTTGCCGGAGCAGCAGTTGGAAAAGGTGTTTGAACCTTATTACCGACTGGCACAAGACAGCAGCGGTAATGGCCTTGGTTTGGGGATTGCACGCAGTATTGCCCGTGCCCATGGTGGCGATTTAGTGTTGGAAAACCGTTTACACGGTGGCTTACAAGCCATTCTTTCCTTGCCAAGGAATTGATAATGACCCTCCGTTCTTACCTTGTATCCAGTTTGATGCTGTCGCTGGTGTCTGTCTCTGCTATGGCTTCAACGGTTGAAGTATTGCATTGGTGGACTGCCGGTGGCGAAGCCAAAGCCGCAGGTGTATTACGCAGTTACTGGCAGGCATTGGGCAATGAGTGGCAAGATTCGGCTATCTCCGGTGGTGGTGGCAAATCAGCCATGACGGTATTAAAAAGCCGCGCCCTCTCTGGTACTCCGCCAGAAGCAGCACACCTGAAAGGTAGTGAGTTACAGGAATGGGCCGCGTTAGGCTTCTTACGTAATCTCGATAATGTTGCCCAGCAAAACGGCTGGGAACAGGTGTTGCCTGAATTTGTGCAGCACAGTGTGCAGTCCAAAGGTCATTATGTCGCGGTACCGATCGGCATTCACCGCGTCAATTGGTTGTGGGTTAACCCGAAAGTCTTTCAACGCCTGCAACTTACACCGCCCGCGAGCTGGCCTGAGTTATTGGCGGTATCCAAAAAACTAAAACATGCCGGTATTACGCCATTGGCGATTGGCGATGACCAGTGGCAACTGGCTATTTTGTTTGAGGCGATTGTATTGGGTGAAGGCGGCAGTGATTTTTACCGCCGTGCATTTATCCAGTTGGATCAAACCGCGTTGCAAAGCGACACCATGCAGCATTTACTGGAGCTGTTCCACCAGCTGCGGGAATATATTGCCGATGACTACGGTGGTACGAACTGGAATCAGGCCACGCATATGTTGATCGAAGGCTCTGCCGCCATGCAGTTAATGGGCGATTGGGTAAAAGGCGAACTGACTGCGGCAAATGTGGTGCCTGGCAAAGATATTCTTTGTTTACCGGCACCCGGCACGGATGGCAAATTCAGCTATAACCTCGATTCGATTGCGATGTTTGATGTGCAAAGTCAGCAAAAACAACAAGCGCAGTTGCAACTGGTGAACATGATCATGACCTCCGATTTTCAACATGCCTTTAATCGGGTGAAAGGATCAATCCCTGTATTAAATAACCAGATGCTGACTGATTTTGACCAGTGCGCGCAACATTCGGCCCAGCAGTTACAACAAGCCATTAAACAACAGGAACTGGTACCAAGCATGGCGGAAGGCATGGCGAATTCCAGCTATGTCCGACAGGCCATCGGCGATGTATTGGCGGGTTATTTCAATAATCCAGATGGTGATGCCAAACAGGCTGCCCGCCAGCTGGCACGTGCGGTACTCTCCGCGCAACGTTAATGATATGCTTGATGTGGAAGTTGATTCACAGGAGCAAAAATGACTTTTTCGGCAGATGACATCAACCAGACTCTGGATGCCAGTGGCTTACGCTGCCCCGAGCCGGTGATGATGGTGCGTAAAACCGTGCGGCTGATGCAAGACGGCGAGACATTGCTGGTGATTGCCGATGACCCAGCGACGGTGCGCGATATTCCCAGCTTCTGCCGTTTCATGGATCACACTCTGTTAGCCAGTGAAACCGAACAACCGCCCTATCGCTATCTGATCCGTAAAGGGTTGAACTAGTCTCACCCCTTCATCTCGCTCAATTTATCTGTGGCTTAGATCTCGTAGTGCAATGGTGTTTGAACTTCACCAGTTGCAAAGACTTGCGCCTGAATATCGCTGATCGCCAATGATGGGTTACAGATCTGCAGAAAACGCCAGGCAAAATTGGGTTGGAACTTACCCTTTTTCAGTCCAAACCAAGCGGTATTGGCAGGAAACAGATGCTCGGCATTGATACGCACCAAATTACTGTCTTTCACCGAATCAATCGCCATATCCGCCAGAATACCGACGCCTAAACCCAACTCCACATAGGTTTTGATCACATCAGAATCTTGTGCACTCAAGACGATATCCGGCTCAATATCGGCCATCGCAAACGCGGCATCAATTTTAGTTCGCCCGGTTAATCCCGATTGATAGGTGACCAATGGCCAGGCACTGAGATCTTCTAGCGTAATGGTCGGCAGCTCTGTTAATGGATGACCGCGTGGCACTAAGATGGCGTGATGCCAGCTGTAGTAAGGAAATGCAGCGATCTCTTCGTAATCGGCCATCAATTCACTGGTGAGACCAATATCCGTTTCTCCATTCAGCAGCATGGAAACAATTTCGCTGGGGCTGCCCTGATGCAACACCAGCTGTACTTGCGGATATTGTGTCCGGAACTCTTTGATGATGCCCGGTAACGCATATCGCGCCTGCGTATGCGTCGTGGAAACATGCAAGCGTCCGCGATCGCTGTTGGCAAAGTTATCCGCCAAACGGCGAATATTATTCGCCTCTGTCAGAATACGCTCGGCCATGGTGAGCAACGCTTTACCCGGTTCGGTCATCCCTAACAGGCGTTTACCGCGGCGAATAAACAGTTCCACACCCAGCTCATCTTCCAGCTCTTTGATATGCCGACTGACACCTGATTGCGAGGTATACAGCGTATTCGCTACTTCGGTTAGGTTGAAGTGGCAGCGGGCTGCTTCGCGGATAATCTTGAGCTGTTGAAAATTCAAGCCACACGTTCCTTAGTTTCAGACTGATAGAGCTGTGTTTGTCGCGCCACCAGTCGTACCGATAATCCTGGACGTAACTCTAACACAGCCACCTGCTCACGTGGCACATCGACTTCAATCAAGGTGCGCGCGACACCATTATTTGCCGAAACCTCAACCCGATACGCCCCGCCAAACGGTAATATGCGCACCACTGTCGCAGGGATACCATGCGGAATGTTGGCAGGTAACAACTCCAGTTCGTGTGGACGCACATAAGCGATCGCTTGGGTGTCGGTGGTTTGCAGGCCAGAAACCTGTTCGGTCAGTGTAGCGCCGGAAACTTCCAGTTGACCACTTTGCAGATGACCGTGGAACAGATTCACCGTACCTAAGAAACGATGCACAAATTCTGTCGCTGGTTTTTCGTACACTTCCTGTGGTGTACCAAATTGCTCGATTTTGCCGGCATTCATCAGCACAACCCGATCGGCGACTTCCAAGGCTTCTTCCTGATCGTGAGTTACAAACAAGCTGGTTACGTGCAATTCATCATGCAAACGACGTAACCAGCGACGTAACTCTTTACGTACTTGCGCATCTAATGCACCAAAGGGTTCGTCCAGCAACAGCACTTGTGGCTCAACAGCCAATGCGCGCGCTAACGCCACCCGTTGCCGCTGACCACCAGAAAGTTGGGTCGGATAACGATCAGCAACATGCCCCAGCTGCACCAGTTCCAACAACTGTTTTACTTTTTGCTGAATGACATTTTCATTCGGCCGCACTTTACGCGGTTTAACCCGCAACCCAAATGCCACGTTTTCAAAAATCGTCATATGGCGGAACAGTGCATAATGCTGGAACACGAAACCAACATTCCGTTCCCGCACATGTAATTCCGAGGCATCAGAGCCATTCAATAAGATACGGCCACTGTCGGCTTGTTCAAGCCCGGCGATAATACGCAACAGCGTGGTTTTACCACAACCGGACGGCCCCAACAGCGCCACCAGCTCCCCGGAAGGGAAAGTGATGTTGATGTCATGCAACGCAGCAAACTGGTTGAAGCGTTTCTCGATATGCTCTACCTGAATACTCATGACTTACATCTCCTCAATTAACGATGGCGCAAGCGGCTTAACAACGTATCCGCCAGCAGAGTAAACAAACCAAACAGCGCCAGCAGTGACGCTACCGCAAATGCAGCGTTGGTCTGGTACTCGTTATATAAAATTTCAATATGCAGCGGCAGTGTATTGGTCTGCCCACGAATATGGCCGGAAACCACTGATACGGCACCAAATTCACCGACTGCACGGGCAGTACATAAGATCACACCGTAGAGCAAACTCCAGCGAATACCCGGCAAGGTGACACGCCAGAACGTCTGCCAGCCATTGGCACCCAATACCTGAGCCGCCTCTTCTTCTTCCGCACCGCGTGCTTCCATCTGCGGTAACAATTCACGCACCACAAAGGGAACGGTGATAAACATGGTCGCCAGAATGATGCCGGGAGTATTAAAAATAACGTGCAGGTCATGGGCTTGCAGCCATTCTCCAAACCAACCCCGATTGCCGAACAACAGCACAAACATCAGACCCGCAATCACCGGTGACACCGAAAAAGGCAGGTCAATCAAGGTGATCAGCGCCTGCCGGCCACGGAAGCGGAAACGCCCAATTGCCCAAGCCGCAGTTAAACCAAAAATCACATTCATCGGTACTGAGCAAATCGCAGTAAACAAGGTCAGGCGTAATGCCGCCAAAGCATCGGTATCAACCAGACTTTGCCAGAAAAAGACGATGCCTTTGGCGAGCGCTTGCGTGAACACCACCGCCAGTGGTAACAACAACAAGGCAGCAAACCAACCCGCACCGATAAGAATGAGCAGATAGCGAACCCAACGCGGTTCCGTAGTAATTGGATTCATTAGCGGGTTCCTCCCAGACGCTGCCAGCTCCATGCTTGCAACTGGTTAATCAACAACAGCAGAACAAAAGAGATACCTAGCATCACCGTAGCAATCGCAGCCGCACCGGCATAGTCGTACTCTTCCAGATGACTCATGATCATCAACGGCGCAATCTCTGACACCATCGGTAAGTTACCAGCGATAAAAATAACCGAACCGTATTCCCCTACCGCACGGGCAAACGCCAAAGCAAAACCGGTTAATGCCGCTGGCACTAAAGCGGGAAAAATGATTTTTTGGAAGGTGATCCAACGATTGGCGCCGAGACAGGCGGCAGCTTCTTCCAACTCGCGCTCATGTTCTTTTAATACTGGCTGCATGGTGCGCACCACAAATGGCAAACCAATGAAGGTCAGCGCAATCACCACACCGATCGGGTTAAACGCCAGTTTGATGCCGTAAGGGGCGAAATAGTGGCCAATCCAGCCGTTACCCGCAAAAATGGCAGACAATGCAATACCGGATACCGCCGTAGGCATGGCAAACGGTAAGTCGATCAGGGAATCCATGATCCGTTTGCCAAAAAATTCATAACGCACCAGCGTCCAGGCAATGATGGAACCAAACAAGGTATTCAGCAGCGCCGCGATCGCTGCAGCGCCAAAACTGAGTTTGAAAGAAGCAACAACCCGCGGATTACTAATCACTTGCCAGAACTGGCTCATGTCTTGTTTGGTCACACTGTAGAGCACCAGCGCGGACAACGGCAGCAGCACCATCAGACTTAGATATAACAGACTGAACCCTAAGGTGGGGGCAAACCCCGGCAAAACGGAATGAGATCGAAAACGCATGGACTACTTCCTCACAATACAGTGCATGTCACACCGTTATATGCGTATTGTTGAGATTCTTTGGCGTTAAAACAAATAAGAAAAAAAGCAATCTATATCCATTTTTTGGATATAGATAATCATCAAATGAGAAAATAAGGCGAAGGAAGAGGAAATAAACCGGAAAATTAAGCCGCGTTTGCCAATTGCTGACAATGCCAACGCAGCAATTCCAGCCCTTCCGGCCACTCACCATGGCCTGATTCCGCATTGATATGACGCAATGGGCCTAACAAACTTAGCGGTAAGTTCCAGCGCTGGCTCCACAAACAAATGCGATCCAATGACATCCAAGGGTCATTACTGCTGGCGATGATACGCCCAGAGACTGACGTCGGGTGGTAAATCAGCCCTTCTTGTACCCCTAGCAACTCCGGATCTGCCGGTGCGACCAAAAACAGCGAACTGATCTTTTCTGGTAATTGCGTTGCCGCATATAAACTGGCTAAACAACCAAACGAATGCGCCACCAGCGTGAGTGGCTCCGGGCTGTTTTGCAATATTTCCAGCACTGGTGCAGCCCAGCGTTGCAGATCCGGCGTAGTCCAATCCGCTTGCTCAATACGCAACCAATGCGGGTGTTGCTGATGCCACAAGGTCTGCCAATGCAGTGGACCACTGTCATACAAACCGGGAACGAGCAAAATATTATTCATCGTTGTACTCTTAAAAACTGACAGCCCCGCCGTGATGCGAAGCGGTGTTGTGACTAAAGATGTTTACCGGCCTGGCTGGTACAGCTGGTCAAACGTACCGCCACTGGCAAAATGACGTTGCTGCGCTTTTGCCCAATCACCTTCCAATTCCCGCACCGTGAATAATTTAACCGGAGAAAACTGCTGCGCGAACTCTTTGGCGATGACCGGGTTACTAGGGCGATAAAAATGTTTGCCCGCAATACGCTGCACATCATCCGAATAAAGGTGTTCGACATACGCTTTGGCTACCGCTTCAGTGCCGTGTTTTTTCGCTACCTGCTCAACCACTGCTACCGGCGGCTCAGCCAAAATAGATACTGACGGTGTAATCAACTCGAACTTATCGTTGCCTAACTCATTAAGCACCAGATAAGCTTCGTTTTCCCAGGCAATCAATACATCGCCAAGACCACGTTCCACAAAACTGGTCGTCGCACCACGTGCGCCGGAATCGAGCACTTTTACATTTTTAAATAATTTACTGATGTAATCACGGGCACCCTGCTCGTTGCCGGTTTTATGTAATGCATAACCCCAGGCCGCCAGATAATTCCAGCGTGCACCACCGGAGGTTTTCGGATTAGGCGTCACGACTTCGACATCAGGCCGGATCAAATCACCCCAGTCTTTAATATGTTTCGGGTTATCTTTGCGCACCAGAAATACGATGGTAGAGGTAAACGGCGAAGCATGATTGGGTAATTTGCTTTCCCAATCAGGGGCAACCAGACCTTGCTGCGCGACCTTATTGATGTCTTGTGCCAAAGCCAGCGTGATGACATCAGCATCCAGCCCTTCAATGACCGCGCGCGCCTGTTTGCCAGAACCACCATGCGATTGGCTGACATTAACGCTATCGCCATGCTCCTGCTGCCAGAACTGTGAAAAGGCCTTGTTGTAATCCTGATAAAGCTCGCGCGTTGGATCGTAAGAAACATTCAGCAGTTTTACTTCGGCAGCGGATATGGTTTGCACGGTGAATGCAGCTAACAATCCGACTACTGACCATACTGATTTTTTCATGGCGAACTCCTTCACAACGCATGAGCGTAAAATGCAGGAAGTGCGCCCCGAACAGAACTAAATAGATTCGCTTTGATTATCTAAAAAAAGCATAAAGAAACCCTGTTTCTGGCTAACTACACCCACCGGCGCAATTTCAGCCATAACAAAATTCCACCAGCAATGGCTAATAACAGCAAACAAAAACCAACAAATCCCCACGGCGAGGTATTCCCCGGAATACCGCCAAGATTCACCCCTAACAAGCCGGTAAAAAATGACAAGGGCAAAAAAACCATCGCAAACAACGACATAATATAGGCACGTCGATTCATGGCTTCGGTCATTAAGGCATTAATTTCATCCGCTAACAGCGATGTCCGCGCAATACTGGCATCCAGATCTTCCAGCCAACGCCCCATACGATCGGCAATATCCTGTAAATGCCGCAGATCGTCTTTTTCCAGCCAGGTAATTTTCTCATTTGCCAAACGACTAAACACATCGCGCTGAGGTGCCAAATAACGGCGTAAAACAATCAATTGCCGGCGGATCTCAACCAATTCCCGCCGCGAGTTGATCTTTTGCTCCAGAATTTCATCTTCCAGCCGGACAATTTTATCCATTACCTCATCGATAAAATCCCCAGCCTGTTCGGCCAGATTCTCACACACATCCACTAGCCAATCAGCCGTAGAGCGAGGCCCCAAGCCCTGTCGTAAATTACGTACCACCTGCTCAACGGCATATACGCGACGATGGCGGGTCGAGACAATTAATTTATCCGTAATAAAGAAACGGATCGCCACCATCTGATCAGGGCGCTGCCCTTCATTATGGTTAATGCCCCTTAACGTCAGTAACAACCCACCATTCACTTTGACCAATTTAGGCCGGTTACTTTCGCCCAGCAGCGATTCGCGCACGACATCCGGTAACAATGGCGAATGACGCAACCACTCTTTCGCACTCTCCGCCGAATAATCCAGATGTAACCAGCAACGTTCTGTCGGCACGGAACCACCGGCAGATAACTTGTGATACCGCCCGTTAGCATCCAGCTGTAACGCCAGCACCGGCTCTGCCGGAACCAGCGCTTTCGGTGGATGAGCTACTTTGGGGCTAACATGAAAGGGTAATTGATCTGACATACGTCACCTTAATTGTCAGGAAGCTGTTTTTTCGCAGATACGGTGCCACGGACAATCAACCAAATGATCGTTGACCATGCCCACCGCCTGCATAAAGGCATAACAAATCGTTGGGCCGACAAATTTAAACCCCTCCTTTTTCAGCGCCTTCGACATCGCTTCTGCTTGTGGCGTCGTCACTGGTATCTCTTTAGCATGCTGCCAATGATTGATCACTGGTTTTCCATCCACGAATTGCCATAACCAATCCGAAAACACCAAACCTTGCTGCTGCAAGGCCAGATAACAACGGGCATTTTGTCTAATGGCATTAATCTTAAGCCGGTTACGGATAATCGATTGATCGTTCATCAATAATTCTAGCTGTTGTTCATCAAATTCAGCCAGTTGCACCGGATCAAAATCAGCAAAGGCGGCATAGTATGCAGGTATCCGTTTCAGAATAGTTAACCACGATAACCCCGCTTGTTGCCCTTCCAGGCAAAGCATAGCGAACAATTTCCGATCATCATATTCCGGACGACCCCACTGCTGGTCGTGATAAGCAATATAGTCCGGATCAGACATGATCCAGGCACAATGTCGTTCCATACGCACTCCACGGCACAATTTGCCTATATTCCCGCCGGTTACAGGGTTATACTTCCCAAGTTTATCCGCGCAGTATTCACTGACTAATCAAGCGTATTATCTATCATGCAGAAATTTGATATTAAAACATTTCAGGGACTCATTTTATCCCTGCAAGATTACTGGGCCCGCCAGGGTTGTGTGATTTCACAACCGCTCGATATGGAAGTGGGCGCAGGTACTTCACATCCAATGACCTTTTTACGGGCTATTGGTCCGGAACCGATGAACTGCGCTTACGTGCAGCCATCCCGTCGTCCGACCGATGGTCGCTACGGGGAAAACCCGAACCGCCTGCAACATTATTACCAGTTTCAGGTCATTCTGAAGCCATCACCGGACAATATTCAGGAATTATATCTGGGTTCGTTACGTGAGCTGGGCTTTGACCCGCTGGTTCACGATATTCGCTTCGTGGAAGACAACTGGGAAAACCCAACACTGGGTGCCTGGGGTCTCGGCTGGGAAGTGTGGCTAAACGGCATGGAAGTCACTCAGTTCACCTACTTCCAACAAGTGGGTGGCTTAGAGTGTTCACCAGTTACTGGCGAAATCACTTACGGTCTGGAACGTCTGGCGATGTATATCCAAGGCGTGGATAGTCTGTACGATCTGGTTTGGGCTGATGGCCCGCTGGGTAAAGTGACCTATCGTGACGTGTTCCACCAAAATGAAGTGGAACAATCCACTTACAACTTTGAACACGCTGACGTGCCATTCCTGTTCCAGTTGTTCGATCAATGCGAAAAAGAGTGCCAGCATTTACTGAACCTGGAACTGCCTCTGCCACTGCCGGCTTATGAACGTATTTTGAAAGCGGCACATGCCTTTAACCTGCTGGATGCCCGTCACGCGATTTCCGTGACCGAGCGTCAACGCTACATTCTGCGTATCCGGGCACTTTCCAAAGCGGTGGCGGAAGCCTACTACGCCGCGCGCGAACGTCTCGGCTTCCCGATGTGCAAAGCAACTCAAGCGTAAAGGTATAAGCAAATGGCAACTGAAAACTTTTTAATTGAACTGGGCACGGAAGAGCTGCCACCGAAAGCACTGCGAAAACTCGCACAAGCCTTTGCTGACAACTTTACTGCAGAACTGGATAAAGCCGGTCTGGCCCATCAGGGCGTGCAATGGTTTGCAGCACCGCGTCGTCTGGCGCTGAAAGTAACTGCACTGGCGGACAAACAAGCTGACAAACAGGTTGAGAAACGCGGCCCGGCTGTCTCTGCGGCATTTGATGCATCAGGCACACCAACACCCGCTGCGTCTGGTTGGGCAAAATCTAACGGCATTGAAGTCGCACAGGCAGAACGTCTGGCGACCGACAAAGGTGAATGGCTGGTCTATCGCGCTAATGTCGCCGGTCAAGCCACCACTGAACTGCTGGGCACTATGGTGGCGACAGCGTTAGCTGGCTTACCAATTCCAAAACCAATGCGTTGGGGTGCAAAACGCACGCAATTTATCCGCCCAGTACATACCCTGTGTATGCTGTTTGGCGGTGAGTTGGTGGCAGGTGAAGTGTTAGGGCTGCAATCAGCACGCACCATCCGTGGCCATCGCTTCATGGGTGAAGCTGAATTTGAAATCAGCCATGCCGATCAATACCCTGCTTTGCTGCTGGAAAAAGGCAAAGTGCAAGCTGACTACGAAGCGCGTAAAGCGTTCATCAAAGCTGGCGCTGAAGCGGCGGCGAAACAGCTGGGCGGTGTTGCGGATCTGGAAGATTCACTGCTGGAAGAAGTCACCTCGCTGGTGGAATGGCCAGTGATCCTGACTGCGAAATTTGAAGAAAAATTCCTGGCTGTTCCGGCAGAAGCGCTGGTTTACACCATGAAAGGCGACCAGAAATATTTCCCTGTGTATGACGCGGCTGGCAAATTACTGCCAAACTTCATCTTCGTCAGCAACATCGAATCGAAAGACCCAACTCAGATCATTCAGGGTAACGAACGTGTTGTCCGCCCTCGTCTGTCGGATGCGGAGTTTTTCTTTAACACCGATAAAAAACACACCTTGGCTTCCCGACTGGAAAGTCTGGATACCGTGTTGTTCCAGCAACAACTGGGCACATTGAAAGACAAATCTGTACGTATTGCAGAACTGTCTGCCTTCATCGCTGCACAGATTGGTGCTGACGTGGAACATGCCACTCGTGCCGGTTTGCTGTCGAAGTGTGACCTGATGACCAACATGGTGATGGAATTCACCGACACGCAAGGCGTGATGGGTATGCACTATGCGCGTCACGATCACGAAGCCGAAGATGTCGCTGTGGCGTTAAACGAGCAGTACATGCCACGTTTTGCCGGTGACAACCTGCCAAACGGTCTGGTCGCTTGTGCGGTAGCTATCGCTGATAAACTGGACAGCCTTGCCGGTATCTTTGGCATTGGTCAGGCACCCAAAGGTGATAAAGACCCGTTCGCACTGCGTCGTGCCGCGATTGGTACGCTGCGTATCATCGTCGAAAAACAGCTGGATCTGGATTTAGTCACCATCGTTGATAAAGCAGTTGAGCTGTACGGCAGTAAACTGACCAACAAGAAAGTCACTGACGAAGTGATCGACTTCCTGCTGGCACGTTTCCGTGCCTCTTACCAAGAAGTCGGCATTGCCGTTGACGTTATTCAGGCTGTACTGGCTCGTCGCCCAACGCGCCCAGCCGACTTTGATGCCCGCGTTAAAGCAGTGAGCCATTTCCGCACGCTGGATGCCGCACAAGCACTCGCTGCAGCTAACAAACGCGTCAGCAACATTCTGGCGAAGTTTGATGGCAAGCTGAAAGACAGCGTTGATTCAGCGTTGTTACAAGATGCCGCAGAACAGCAGTTAGCCGAGCAAGTGGCCAGCATGGAAATCAAACTGGCACCGCTGTTTGCTGCTGGTGAATACCAACAAGCGTTGACAGAATTGGCTGCGCTGCGTGAAGCCGTGGATACCTTCTTTGATAAAGTAATGGTGATGGCCGATGATGAAGCGCTGAAACTGAATCGTCTGACTCTGCTGGCGCGTCTGCAAGCCCTGTTCCTGCAAGCGGCGGATATCTCGCTATTGCAGCAATAACCGGTTCGCTGCGAAATGATTAAAGGCCCGGTTTTCCGGGCCTTACTTTTTATCCCCATTTTTGTTTCACGTGAAACAATGGGTTCAGTATTGAGAATATGGATATGCAATTTTCACAATTCGGCGAGAAATTCACTCGGTTGGCTGGAATCAGTCAGCTAATGGACGATCTAAATCAGGGCCTGAAAAACCCGGAAGCTATCATGCTGGGTGGTGGCAACCCAGCCGCGATTCCTGAGATGGTGGAATTATTTCGGCAAGCGACCGCACATCAACTGGAAAATGGCACCCTACTTAAAGCCATGCTGAACTATGATGGCCCACAAGGCCATGATGGTTTTCGCCAAGCCCTCGCTGAATTGTTTTGCAAAGAATATGGCTGGGCTATCACACCCGACCATATTGCACTGACCAACGGCAGCCAGAGTGCCTTCTTTTATCTGTTCAACTTACTGGCAGGTGAATACGCTACGGGACAACAGAAAAAAGTGCTGTTTCCGCTGGCGCCGGAATATATCGGTTATGCCGATGGCGGGCTGAGCGAAGATCAGTTTGTTGCCTGCAAACCACACATTGATTATCTGGATGACGGCCTGTTTAAATACCGCGTCGATTTTGATGCACTGGAAGTCGGCGATGACATTGGTTTGATCTGTGTGTCGCGCCCCACCAACCCAACCGGTAATGTATTGACCGACGATGAAATAGCGCGACTGGATGAGATCGCTCGCGCGAAAGGCATACCATTGCTGATCGATAATGCCTATGGCACCCCCTTTCCGCATATCATCTTCAGTGAAGTGACGCCGTTCTGGAATGACAATACGATCCTGTGTATGAGTTTATCTAAACTCGGCTTACCGGGTTTGCGCTGCGGTATTGTGATCGCCGATCCAAAAATCATTCAGGCAATGGGTAACATCTCGGGCATCATCAATTTAGCCCCCAGCGGTGTTGGCCCAGCCTTGATGCAGCATTGGTTAGAGTCTGGCGATATTCTGCGTTATAGCGCAGATATTATTGCCCCCTATTACCAGCACAAAGCACAACAAGCGGTTGAGTGGTTACAACAAGCCATTCCAGCACCCAAATTGCGGATCCATAAACCGGAAGGTGCACTGTTTTTATGGTTATGGTTTGACGGGCTACCCATTTCTTGCCAGCAACTCTATGAAAAACTAAAACAACGCGGTTTAATTATCGTCCCCGGTCATTATTTTTTCCCTGGTTTGCCGGATAAAAAATGGCAGCATCAGTATGAATGTATTCGTCTGAATTACGCGCAACCGGAAGAAAAAGTAAAACAAGGGATCGCAATACTGCAACAGGTCATCAACAAACTATAACTAACGCTCACTTTCCACAGGATTGAAAACCATGACAGGTATGATCAACTCGCTCCCATTGGATGAGTTTCATCGCATACTGGATATCCTGCAAACTATAGATGTCGGTTTAGTTGTGTTAGACCACAACTATCAGGTCACGCTGTGGAATGGTTTTATGGAAAACCACAGCGGTTACAATCTCAGCCAACTGGCAGAACATAATGTTTTTCACTATTTTCCTGAACTAGCCGAAGAATGGTTACGTCAGAAAGTAGAAGCGGTATTCACGCTACGTTGTGCCAGTTTTATCTCTTGGGAGTTAAGGCCCTATCTGTTTAACTTCCCTGCCAGCCGACCTTTTACCGGCATGAGTGATGTCATGTATCAGAATGTCACTATCATGCCGTTAGTCTCGCGACATGGTGATATCAGCCACGTTTGCCTCATCATTTACGATGTCACCGATACTGCGACCAGCAAACAAGCCTTACAAGAGGCCAATCAGCAACTGACGACTCTCTCGATTACCGATCGTTTAACTGGTTTGTATAACCGCGGTTATTGGGAAGAAGCTCTGCGCAATGAATTTAATCGTTATCATCGTACAGGCAAGGTCAGTACCCTGATGATGCTGGATATCGATTTCTTCAAGAAAGTGAACGATACCTACGGACACCTTGCCGGCGATGAAGTCTTACGCCGAGCCTCAACACTCTTACACCAAATTGTGCGTTGCTCTGATATACCAGGACGGTATGGCGGAGAAGAGTTTGGGGTATTGCTCACCGATATCAATGAATCTATCGCATTGCATGTGGCTGAACGGTTACGCCGCAGTATGGAAAAAGAGATTGTTACTTTTGATGGGCAACAGATCCGCTTCACTATCAGTATTGGTTTAGCGGAAGTCACAAATGAACAACCATCCGCTTTGCACTGGTTACAAAAAGCAGATGCCGCACTGTATCACTCAAAACATTCAGGGCGTAATCGGGTAACGATATCGAAAGAGTTATCGCCAGCATAAGCGGCTATCAACATCATTCGTTTTGCTGGGTCAGAATATCTTCCAGCAATAACTCAATCATCGCCTCTTCACTGATTGGCTTTGATAACAAATACCCTTGCGCTAAATGACACTGTTTTTGCTGTAACAATTTAAGTTGTTCTATCGTTTCGACCCCTTCTGCAATTACGCGTAGTGAAAATGCATCGGCTAATTGCAGGATAGAATCGACCAATTTCGGGTTACTTTCTAATTGCATAATGTAAGAACGATCAATCTTTAAAGCATCTAATGGCAAATTACTCAGATGACTGAGTGAGGTATAACCCGTACCAAAATCATCCAGCTCAATTTCAACACCAATCTCTTTAAGTGTTTTCACCATCATTTTAGCCACGTCATCCAGCTCGACCACCGCCGTTTCGGTGATCTCAATGCCAAATCGCTGTGGTGGAATATCGTAACGTCGTAACATGCTCCCCACCTGTTCCGGATATAACGGATTGGATAACTCGGTACCAGAAGCATTGACCGCCAAACGAAAATCAGGAATACCTTTTGCCATCAGTTTGCCAAGACAAATACAGGCCTGCTCCAACACCCACAGGTCGATATCCAGAATTTGTCCGGAGCGTTCCGCAATGGGAATAAATCGATCGGGAGGAACCATGCCGTAAGAGGGATGCCGCCAACGGATCAACACTTCTGCACTAACAATATGCCCGGTTTGTAAATCATATTGCGGTTGATACACGACAAAACATTGCTGGTTGACGATAGCCTGTCGCAGCTCTGATTCCAGCCATTTGTCCTCGCGGATCAATAAGACCATCTCATTGGTTAATTGTTGCCAATAATTCCCCTGATAACGACACGCTTGCCGACGCGCCTTACTCGCGCCTTCCATCAACTCTTCAACGTTATTGGCAATATCAGGAAACAGAATAATACCGGCACTGAACCGCAATTTGATCGTATAACTGCCCAGCATAATGGGTTGGCTCAACCGAGCTGCAAGTTGTTCACAAAGCGTTTCTGCATCAAGGAAAGCGCTATTATCAACAACAGGAATAGTAAAGGTAAATTCATCCGAACCTGTCCGAGCCAGACATACCGACGTGGGATGCGCCCGGCGATGTTCACGTAACAATTGCAGCAACATTTGACTGATAAACTGCAGTGCCCGATCGCCAATTTTGGCGCCAAACGTGTTATTGATACTGGTCAGATTGTGCAGTTTTAACTGTGTTAGGTAAAAATGATAAGGGTGTTGCTTGTCTTGCCGATCAACCATGTTATGTAAACAACGAATAAAAGCAGCCCGATTACCTATACCTGTCAGCGGATCAATAAAGGCCACCCGTTCTAATTCACGCTTGGAAACCTCTAACTGACTCAGCATGCCAGAAAAATGGTTGTGCAGTTCGGCCATTTCATCGTCTTCTTGCAGCAATGAAATATCATTGACCTGATGCATTGCCACTTTCTGCATCAAATTGCGTAATTGACTGACCGGATTCAAAATCTGGCGTTTCAATACAATATGGAGTAACCCTAATAGAATAAAACTGCTGATGATCAACCAAATTACCGTGGATATCTGCAATTCGGATGCCTCAGCAGTCATCAGTTGTTCCGGTATGAGCGCTTGCAGAATAAGGCCATCCGTTAGCGGTAAACGACGAATAAGGTAATCACCATCAGGTAATGAAACGACATCCAATTTTCGATTACTGTTACGCCAGCCCAGTGGTGCCTCACCTGCAATAAAAGCCCCGGATTGATCCAGTAACAGCAAGTGGATACCTTGTTGCGCTTGCTGTTTCAAAAACATCTCGCCAAATTTGCGTAACGAATATGTCAGGATCAAGTTATAGCTTTGCACTGGCTGGTCATCGCGGGAAATTTCTGGCCCAGAGCGAATAAACCGCAGCCCTTGCTTATATACAAACTCATCGAGTTCTGGTGAATACATTAAATAATTAATCTGGTCGGCCGCGCTGGTTTGTGCCGCCCAATACTGCATAAATTTCAGATTACTGGGAGCGATATCGTGAAAAGGATCAATCCCGTCTCCAACCCGCAGCAGCTCTTTGGTGTTGGTATCCAGCAATGAAATTTGCAGAAACCCCTTATTACCCACCAATAGTTGGTGGAACATTCGCTGTACACGAGTGCCCATATAGACTTTTTGAGTACCAACAGCACGAGTAGCCAAATACGCGGTCAACACTTCGGCATTGGGTAATTGAGCCAGCTCCACCATGTTGCGACGTAACTCACTGCTCAGTTGTTCCTTAATAGTGGTAGCCAGACTGGTTAACCGCAGCTCCATATTGCGGTTAGCCATATCGCCCAACTTCACCATGCTTTGTAACCCAAGCGCCATTAGCGGTAGGATCACAACCGGTAACAATGTCAGTAATAACTTACGCCGCAGACCTTTCATTTCAACACCGCAAAATAAATCGCACTACGTAACGAATCACCACTCACGTCAGCGTCATAAAACTCTGAACGCTGTAATTGTGGGTTTGGTGGGTAACTCACTGCATTATTTAAAATTGAGGTCGGTAAGTATGCTTTTTGTAATGCGGGGGTAAAACCCAACGCTTTGCCATTGATTACGGCAATATCCGGGCGAGTCAAAAATGTCAGAAACTGTTCGGCTTCCTGTTGGTGCAGGCTGGTTTTCAAAATAGCCATGCAATCCAACCACAGCGGAGATCCCTCCTCCGGTACGACATAACGCCAGTCTTTGTACGGTGAGTTTTGCTGCAACGCATAAAAATCACCGCTGTACACCATGGCAGCCGCAATTTTTTTACCGACGTTGCCATCAACTGCCGCTGCAAACGAAAGCTGATAAGCCGCGACAAAAGAACGCTGTTTCTGCAATAAATGATAAGCCGCTTCTAATTCCGCTTTGTTGTGTGTATTAATCGAATAACCCGCTACTTTTAATGCCACTGAGATCAGATCAAATGTATCATCAACCATGACTATCCGACCCGATAAACTGGGTTCAGGTTCGAATAACTGCTGCCAGCGCGTAATTGATTTCTTAACCTGACTTTGGCGATACGCTATACCTATCGACCCCCACATATAAGGCACCGACAACTTGCCGCAATTAGCAGTAAAAGTCGGATCAATCGCTGTATTTTGTTTCGTGATCGCCTCTGGCATTGGAATATATAAATCTTTCCAAACCGGATCTTTCAACGACAAACTATCGATAGAAACAATATCAAACTCTGGCGGGTAACCGCCGGATAACAGACGATTGCGGGCCTCATCACTGTCGTAATTTACTTCCTTGATATGAATACCTGTTTCTTGCTCAAAACGATTTTTCACTTCCGGAGCAAGGTAATATTCCCAAGTGTAAACCACTAACTCTGTGGCTTGGCTGTATCCTGACAGCGATAGCAACAGCGCACCAATCCAATAACGCATCTCGCCTGTCCTTATACTTAATTCATATTCTTATCCTTGTGCCCGGTGTCAACAGAGGACACCTTATTAACTATAGACCATCCCTATCAGACGTTATTTTTCTGTTAATTTTATGTATAAAAAAACCCCGCACAACCTTAGCTGTCCGGGGTTTATCAGGATGACAATGCTCGATATTAGATATCGAGATTGGCAACCTTCAGTGCATTACTTTCAATGAACGCACGGCGTGGTTCCACGTTATCACCCATCAAGGTAGCAAACAGCTGGTCGGCAGCCATACCATCTTCAATGGTAACTCGCAGCATACGACGCGTCATTGGGTCCATGGTGGTTTCCCATAGCTGCTCAGGGTTCATCTCACCCAACCCTTTATAGCGTTGGATATACAAACCACGTTTACCTTCATCCAGTAAGATCTGCAGCGCTTCTTCAAAACTGGCAACTGGACGGATTTTCTCGCCACGTTTCAGGAACCCGGTTGGTTCAATCAGATTAGTGATCTGCTGCCCGATATTCACGATCTGCTGGTACTCTGGTGAATTTAAGAACTCAAAACCCAGCTGGTAGTGTTTTTCAACACCGTGCTGGCGCAGCAGAATTTGTGGCAAGAAAACACCATGTTCCGCGTGACGATGCACCGACAAGGTATATTGTGAGCCATTGTTACCGTGCTCATCCAGGTTGTGTTGCAACTGGGCAACCCATGCCTTGGCTTGGGTTTCATCCTTCAATGCGTCTGTGGTCAGCACAGGCAGGATTAACAGCTGTTGTAACACGGCTTCTGGTAACCGACGCGCCAGACGCGTGATCAGATGCTGTGCGGTACGGTATTCCAGCACCATTTTTTCCAGCTGTGCGCCAGAAATCGCCGGTGCAGAATCGTTAACATACAGCTCTGCGCCGTCGAGTGCCAACGTGGTCTGGTATTCCAGCAATGACTCTTCGTCTTTGATGTACTGCTCTTGTTTGCCTTTCTTCACTTTATACAACGGCGGTTGGGCAATATAGACATAACCACGTTCGATGATTTCCGGCATCTGACGATAGAAGAAGGTCAACAGCAGCGTACGGATGTGCGCACCGTCGACGTCGGCGTCGGTCATGATGATGACATTGTGGTAACGCATTTTGTCCGGATTATATTCATCACGGCCAATGCCACAGCCTAACGCGGTGATCAGCGTCCCCACTTCCTGCGAGGAGATCATCTTGTCGAAGCGGGCTTTTTCTACGTTCAGGATCTTACCTTTCAGCGGCAGAATCGCCTGGTATTTGCGGTTACGCCCCTGCTTTGCAGAGCCGCCCGCAGAGTCACCTTCCACGAGGTAAAGTTCAGACAGTGCGGGGTCACGCTCTTGGCAATCGGCCAATTTACCCGGTAAGCCCGCGATATCCAGTGCACCTTTCCGACGAGTCATCTCACGCGCTTTACGCGCCGCTTCACGCGCACGTGCCGCATCAATGATCTTACCGACGATGATTTTCGCTTCACCCGGATTTTCCAGCAGGTATTCGTCGAGCTTCTCACCCATCGCCTGTTCAACCGCTGTTTTCACTTCGGAGGAAACCAGCTTGTCTTTAGTCTGAGAGGAGAACTTAGGATCCGGTACTTTGACGGAAATAACTGCAGTCAGACCTTCACGCGCATCATCACCGGACGCTGAGGTTTTTGCTTTTTTGCTGTAACCTTCTTTGTCCATATAGTTGTTCAGCGTGCGGGTTAATGCAGCACGGAAACCGGCCAAATGCGTACCACCATCCCGCTGCGGAATGTTGTTGGTAAAGCAATAGACGTTTTCCTGATAGGCATCGTTCCACTGCATCGCCACTTCCACTGCGATACCATCATCACGCTCTAACGTGAAATAGAAAGCTTTCTGGTGGATTGGCGTTTTGTTCTGATTCAAATATTCCACGAACGCGCGAATACCGCCTTCATAATGGAAATGATCTTCACGGCCATCACGCTCATCGATCAGACGAATGGAAACACCAGAATTCAGGAATGACAGCTCGCGGAATCGGCGCGCCAGAATTTCATAACGGAATGTGACATCCGAGAAAATAGACGGGCTTGGCCAAAAACGGATTTCAGTCCCCGTACCTTCACATTCACCAACTACCGCCAATGGTGCATCGGGTTCACCCAAGAAATAGGTCTGTTGGTGCACTTTGCCGTTACGTTGAATGGTCAGCAGCAGTTTGTCAGACAGCGCATTCACCACTGACACACCCACACCGTGCAGACCACCTGAAACTTTATACGAGTTATCATCGAACTTACCACCGGCATGCAGGATGGTCATGATAACTTCCGCTGCCGAACGGCCTTCTTCTTTATGCATGTCGACCGGTATACCACGGCCGTTGTCGCGCACCGATACCGAGCCATCCTCATGAATGCGGGCAACAATATCCGTGCAATAACCAGCCAGTGTTTCGTCGATGGAGTTATCCATCACTTCGAATACCATGTGGTGCAGCCCTGATCCGTCATCGGTATCCCCGATATACATACCCGGACGTTTACGTACCGCATCCAGCCCTTTCAGTACCTTAATACTCGAGGAGTCGTAAGTATTCTCGCTCATGTTTATTCCCACTGTGTCGACTATTCGGTTATGTTGCCCTGTTTCACGTGAAACAAACGGCAATCAAATTCTTGCATCATTTCCTGCAATGGTTGCTGATCAATGGCGGTGATAAACACCTGTGATTCGCATTGCTGCAACCGTTTGGCCAGAACGTAGCGTTTCTCTTCATCCAGCTCTGACGCAAAATCATCTATCAAAAACAGACAACTCTTGGCACTGTGTTGTCGCAGATATAAACCCTGCGCTAACCGCAATGCACAAACCAGCAATTTGAGCTGGCCACGAGACAATAAATCCTGCACCGGAACACCCTCCGCGCGCAGTCGTAAATCAGCACGATGCGGACCAATCGCGGTGTGCCCCAATTGCCGGTCACGTTCAAAACCTTCCTGCAGGAGTTGGCTTAACGTTGACTCCTGCTGCCAGCCCGCATAAAAAGTGGCTTGGAAAGTGTACTCGGGCAACAATTCCTGACAGATCTGCTGCAATAGCGGCAGCAAAGCCAAACAGTATTGTTGCCGGAATACGCTCAATGCTTCACTGCTGTCAGCCAGTTGCTGATCCCAGTAAGCCAGCGGCGCATAATTCGCCGACTGTCGTAATAAGGCATTCCGCTGTTTGAGCAAGCGGCGCACCTTGCCCCATAATGGGAAAAAGGCCTGCTCCACGTGAAACACGCCCCAATCCACAAATGCCCGCCGTTGTTGTGGCCCACCCGTCAACAGGTTGTAACCTTCCGGGTGGATCAGCTGCAATGGTAATAAACTGGCTAACTGCGACAGTTTATCTGCCGTTTTCCCACCAATTTTCAGCTGGGTATCGCCGTGGCGATCTTTTTGTAAACCCAGACTAATTTGCTGTTCATCGCGCTCCAGTTGCGCGAATAACGTAAACGCCTTCTCTCCCTGCATGATCACGCGGTTGGTCAGATGAGTACGGAATGAGCGACCCAGACTCAGATAATGGATGGCTTCCAGTACGCTGGATTTACCACTGCCATTGTGGCCTAACAGCAAATTCATCCCACCAGCCGGAATAATTTCCGACTGGCTAAGATTACGAAAATGTTGGATCTGCAGCTTGTGCAGCATGCGAACTATAGACGCATCGGCATGACGACATATTGCGCATCGTCATTGTTGGCATCTTCCACCAACGCACTGCTGTTTGCGTCGGTCAGATACCATTTCACCTGCTCACATTTTAACGCATTCAGCACGTCGAGCACATAGGAGACGTTAAATCCGACTTCCATTTCAGGGCCGTCATATTGCACATCAATCAGCTCTTCGGCTTCTTCCTGCTCAGGATTGTTGGCGGTGATATGCAGCAGGTTGGTGGTGAGATGCAAACGCACGCCACGGAATTTTTCATTGGACAGGATCGCCGCTCGTGAGAAAGCCTGTTTCAGCAATTCACGTTCGGCGATCAGAATTTTGTCACTCTGGCGCGGGAACACGCGGCGATAATCCGGGAAACGGCCATCGACCAGTTTTGAGGTGAAAATAAACCCTTCCGCTTCCGCACGCAGATTGTTCAAACCGATTTGTAAACGGATCGGACGATCATCATTTTCCAGCAAACGGGCAAGTTCGAGCACCCCTTTACGTGGCAAGATCACCTGATGGTCAGCTTGTGCTTCGTTTAACACCTCACGGCGACAGGTGGCCAGACGGTGACCATCGGTGCCTACCGTCCGCAAGCCAGAACCACTGGTTTCAAACAACATACCGTTTAAGTAAAAACGCACATCCTGACTGGCCATGGAAAACTGCGTGGCGTCCATCAGGCGTTTTAACTCTTGCTGGCTGATGTCAAACTCTAATACCGAATTCCACTCTTCAATATTCGGGTAATCTGCCGCTGGCAAAGTTGATAAAGAATAACGACTGCGACCAGAGCGTAAAATCAAGCGCTCACCTTCCAGCACAAAGTCGAGCTGTGAACCATCTGGCAGACCACGACAAATATCCAGCAGTTTGCGCGCCGGCGTGGTGATGTTACCCGCTACTACTGCGCCATTTAATGGCACCAAACCAATCATTTCCACTTCCAGATCGGTACCGGTCAGCGACAGGCGTTGTTCAGTGACATTCAATAATACGTTACTTAAAATCGGCAGCGTTGGGCGCCCGCCAATAGAACCGGATACTAATTGCAATGGTCGCAGCAGACTGTCGCGACTAATGGAAAATTGCATGGACGGTATCTCCTGCTTTAAGAGGAAAGGGTTCGGATCAGATTCGAGTAATCTTCTTTAATATCGTTACTCTCTTCACGAAGCTCTGCGATTTTACGGCAAGCATGCAGCACGGTGGTGTGGTCACGGCCACCAAATGCATCACCGATTTCCGGTAAGCTGTGGTTGGTCAGCTCTTTCGCCAGTGCCATGGCCAACTGACGCGGACGCGCCACGGAACGGGAGCGACGCTTGGACAGCAGATCCGCCACTTTGATTTTGTAATATTCAGCCACGGTTTTCTGAATATTATCAATGGTGACCAGCTTTTCCTGCAACGCCAGCATGTCACGTAGTGCTTCACGTACAAAATCGATGTTGATGGGTTTGCCAGTAAAACGGGCATTCGCGATCACACGATTCAACGCCCCTTCCAGCTCACGCACATTTGAACGCAATCGTTTGGCAATGAAAAACGCCACTTCGTGCGGCAGATGAATTTTATTCTCTTCGGCTTTGCGCATCAGAATCGCCACGCGGGTTTCCAGCTCTGGCGGTTCAATAGCAATGGTTAAACCCCAGCCGAAACGGGATTTCAGGCGATCTTCCACCCCGTCAATTTCTTTCGGATAACGGTCGGAGGTGAGAATTATTTGCTGATTACCTTCCAGTAACGCATTGAACGTATGGAAGAACTCTTCCTGAGAACGCTCTTTCTTGGCGAAAAACTGAATATCGTCGATTAACAGCGCATCGACGCTGCGGTAATAACGTTGGAATTCCTGGATCGCGTTATTCTGCAGTGCTTTGACCATATCCTGCACAAAACGCTCAGACTGCATGTAGATCACTTTGGCATTCGGCTTACGCGCCCGAATCCCATTGCCCACAGCATGCAGCAAATGAGTCTTACCCAAACCCGTGCCACCATATAGGAATAACGGGTTATATGCGCCACCCGGATTTTCCGCCACCTGATGGGCTGCCGCCAACGCCAGCTGGTTCGATTTACCTTCCACGAAATTGACGAAGTTGTAGGTTTCGTTGATGTTGCTCTTGTGGTTGATCTCCGGTACTGCATCTTGTTTGCTAACCCAAGACGGCACCGTGATCGCCGGCTCACTGCGCACGTCAGCGGCCGGAGCCGTTGCCGGATAAGCTTGTGCGGCCGGAGCTGGCGCCGTTGGACGACGCCCCACGGCAAAATGCAGAGTCGGGGCATCCGCACCACAGATCTCAGTGAACAGACTATTGATGCGTAACAGATACTTGTCGCGTACCCAGTCGAGAATAAACCGGTTAGCGGCATACAGGGTCAGCGAACGATCACCGAACTCTGCCTGAAGCGGCCGGATCCACAAGCCGAATTCACCGGATGGTAATTCTTCCTGTAGCCGAGTCAGGCATTGCTGCCATAGCGAAGCGGTCACTTTTCACCCCTGTCTGATCATTTATAAGACCTTTGATTTTACCTCTTTTTCCGGATCGATCTCCAGATCTTGTTCGCAGGATCTTCACAATCATTGCAGATCATGTGCGCAGTTTTGTGGATAATGGTGGGATATCATGGTTATTTGCACACTATTTATCCACAACGTTACGCACTGTGGATCGACTGATCTCGTCAAATAGCGCATGTCGCCACTGCCGCACCGCCAATACCAGTGTGGTTCCGTGTTTTTCTTCCATATTTAAGCTGCGATCACCACGCGTCAATTCACTGAATTCCCGCGCCCAACGCGCCATGAGCTGTTGTAATTCACGGTTACTGCTGCTGCAAAGCAGGCCATTTAATACCAATAATTTTTCGGTCTCTTTATCAAAGCGGGATTGGAAAAAATCCTGCTGTACCCGCTGCAGGAAAAAGCGCTGGATCGGGCCATCCGGTAACCAGCTGAAATGCGTTGCCAGACGTAGGCGGATCCGGTTGCCGGGTAGCAGGTCGATGATCTTCAGTCGATCAAGTGCTGCCAGCTTACGTATACACTCCGATTCAGTCAGCGCATAGTGCGAGAGCAGATCCTGAAACGAGAAGCCGTTAATCACACTCACCGCCACCAGCAACAGTAATTGATCAGCGGCAATATCCTGTTCCTGTTGCAACGTAAGCTGAGTCAGTTGCGGTTGTTGTTGTGCCTGTTGCATCAGCTCGGAAAATTCAATTTGCAACCAGTCACACAACTGCTCCAGTCGTTGCAGCGTAAAACTTTGACTGGCAAACAACCGTTTAACCGATGCTTCACTTAAATCCAGTAACTGGGCAACATCAGCATAAGTTTTCCCCTGTGCCCGTAACTGTTTTTTTAAGGCCAGTAACAGGCTATTGGTCTGACTCATAAAACTCTCTATCACGATAAAGTATTATTTAACAATACCATGAGGTGTAACAGACGCAACAAGGCGAATTCCATTTGTAAAAAACGATACTATTATTCACGATATAGTTATCTGTTAGGTGGAAATCAGGACTTCCTCATGTTCAAATTACTTAGTCAGCGTGGCGCCCTCGCCTTTCTGCTGGCCGGCTTTATGAATGCCTTTGTCGATCTCGGGCATAAAATTATCATTCAGAATACCGTTTTTAAGATTTATGACGGCTCGCAACAGGTGATCCTGACCGCGATTGTGAATGCGCTGATTCTGCTGCCATTCATTGCCTTTTTTGCTCCCGCCGGATTCTGCTCCGATAAATACCCGAAAGATAAAGTCATGCGCTTATCCGCTTGGATCGCGGTGGGTCTGACGCTGGCAATCACGCTTTGTTATTACCAAGGCTGGTTTTGGCCGGCGTTTACCATGACTTTCTTGCTCGCCGTGCAGGCCACGTTTTATTCGCCCGCGAAATACGGTTATATCCAGGCGTTGTTTGGTAAAAACCATCTGGCGGAAGCAAATGGCGCGGTGCAGGCCGTCTCTATTATCGCTATTTTGGCGGGTACCGTGGCGTTCACCATAGTGTTTGAATTGTGGTTCCCGACCGGTTCCAAACAAAGTGGCCCGATCTTGCAATCATTGGCGCCAGCAGGCTGGATGCTGGTGGGTTGCACCGTTCTAGAGTTATTACTGTTATATCGCTTGCCAACCCTGGAACATCCACAACCGCTACCAGCATTTGACTGGCAAAATAGTGTAAAAATAGACCAATTTAAGAAAGAACTGGCCCCCGTCTTAGATCGTGATGTCATTCGTTTGTCGGTGCTCGGATTATCACTGTTTTGGGCCGTGGGTCAGGTATTACTAGCTGCCTTCCCTGCATTTGCCAAACAAGCGGCAGGCATTGAAAACACACTGGTATTACAAGGTGTGCTGGCGTGTACTGGCCTTGGTATTGCTCTGGGTTCAACATTAGCCGCACGATTATCACGTAATTATATTGCCACCAGCTTGATACCCGTTGGTATTGTCGGCGTGGCTGCCGGCCTGGTGATGCTGCCACAATTTACCAGCACCACGCTGTATGCCCTCGATTTTCTGTTGATTGGCACCGCGGGCGGTATGTTTATCGTGCCGCTGAATGCGCTGATCCAATTCCACAGTCGGGAAGATGAACTCGGTAAGGTGATCGCCGGTAACAACCTGTTCCAGAACATTGCCATGCTTTCTTTCCTGATCTTAACCGTGGTTTTCGCACACTTTGGTTTTGATGGTAAACATCTGCTGTATCTGATGGCTGGCGTAACGGTATTAGGTTGCATCTATACCATCCGTAAAATGCCACAAACTTTGCTGCGTTTTATCGCACAAAGTCTGCTCAGCCAGCGGTATAAGGTCGATATTCAGGGTATCCAGAACATTCCTGCTACCGGTGGAGTGCTACTGCTGGGTAATCATGTCAGCTGGATCGACTGGGCGATTGTACAAATCGCCAGCCCACGCCCAGTCCGTTTTGTCATGATCAAAAGTATCTATGAACACAAATACCTGAAATGGTTATTCCGTTTGTACGGTTGTGTGCCGATTGCCAATACTGCCAGCCGCCGTTCGCTGGAAACCATCAGTGACCTGCTAAATCAAGGCGAAGTGGTTTGCCTGTTCCCGGAAGGTTCCATTAGCCGCAACGGTCATCTGGGCGAATTCCGCCGTGGTTTTGAATTGGCCTGTAAACAAGCCAATGATGATGTGGTGATTGTGCCGTTTTATCTGCGCGGCCTGTGGGGCAGTCAATTTTCCCGCTCATCCAACAAATTAAAAACGCTGCGTCGTAGCGGTTATTACCGTGAAATTATCGTGGCATTTGGCCAGCCACAACCGAAAGACAGCAGCGCCGTTACTATCAAAAAACGGGTTTTCGATCTCTCTGTGCAATCGTGGCAAAAACACGTAGAAAATTTGCCAACGCTGACTAATGCCTGGATCAGTAGCGTTAAAAAAGGTGAACGTCGCAAACTATCACTGGCGGATGGTATCTCAGCCCCACTAACAGCGGATAAAGCTTTAGCCGCTGCCTGGTGTTTGTCGCGTCGCATCCACCGTTTAAGCCCAGAACAAAATGTTGGCCTCTTACTGCCAACCAGCACCGGCGGTGTGTTATGTAACATGGCCACGCTACTGGCTGGTAAAACTATTGTTAATCTCAACTACACTGCCAATGAAGCAGCGCTGAACACCGCAATTGAACAAGCAAACATCCGCACTATTTACACGTCGCGCCGTTTCATTGAACGGTTGGAAAAGAAAAATGGCGATGTCATTACTGTCTTACAAAGTAAACACATTGTTTATTTGGAAGATCTGCGCAGTGAAATCCACTTCAATGAATCGTTCTGGCGCTGGCTGGCCATCCGTCTACTGCCAACCCGTATCTTGAAACGAGTCTGTAACCATACACATGATAGTCAGCAAACTGCCGCGATCTTATTTTCCAGTGGCAGCGAAGGTTTACCGAAAGGCGTCATGCTCAGCCATCAGAATATTATGGCGAACCTGAAACAGATCTCTGATGTGGTGAACACACAAGAACAGGATGTCTTGATGTCTTGTCTGCCGCTGTTCCATGCTTTTGGTCTGACGGTAAACCAGTTTATGCCGCTGATTGAAGGTATTCCGATGGTGTGCCACGCCGACCCGACCGATGCCGTGGGTGTCGCAAAGAGTATTGCGCAATACCGTGCCACCATTTTATGCGGCACCTCCACCTTCTTCCGTTTATATGCCAAACACCCGAAAGTGCATCCATTGATGATGGAAAGCTTACGCATTGTGGTGGCCGGCGCAGAAAAACTGAATCCGGCAGTCCGTGAAGCGTTTCTGACCCGTTTTAATAAACACATTTTGGAAGGTTACGGCGCCACCGAAACCACACCGGTCGCCAGTGTCAATCTGCCTGACTGTCTGGATACTCAGTATTGGGATCTGCAAATTGGCAGCAAACATGGCACGGTTGGCATGCCACTGCCGGGCTCGAATGTACGGATCGTTGATCCAATCACACTGGCGGAATTGCCAACCGGCAGTGATGGCATGATCCTGATCGGTGGGCCACAAGTCATGCAAGGTTATCTGAATAACCCGGAAAAAACCGCCAGTGTGATAAAAGAGATCGATGGTAGCCGGTGGTACGTGACTGGTGACAAAGGTCATCTGGATGAAGATGGTTTCTTAACTATCGTCGATCGGTATTCGCGGTTTGCCAAAGTTGGCGGTGAAATGATCAGTCTCGGTGCGGTAGAGCTTGCGGTACAACAAGCCTTATTGGAGGAAACCGAAGTGATCGCCGTAAACATACCAGATGCCAAAAAAGGCGAACAAATCGTATTACTGACCACCGTCGCTTTGGATATTAATGAGCTGAAAAAAGCCATGCTGGCACACGGTTGTAACCCGTTGTTGCTGCCAACGCAGATCCTAGTGCTGGAACAATTGCCCAAACTGGGTTCCGGCAAAACGGATTTTGGCCGCGCCAAACAGGTCACATTACAAAGAGTGATGCAAGATCAGGCAGAGTGATCTTGCTAGATAGGCATAAACCGATATAATCGCCCGCCGCGATCTTTAATGGATCGTGGCGATTTTTGTGAGGATCGAGATAAAACGACAACTTTACCTGTCTGCTCTGCCAGTTATTGATTCGCTGGCCGATTGACGTGTAGCCGTTATCTGTTTAAAATCCCGCCTCTTTGAATTGATGTTTTCGCCATTATATCGGCGCGTCGGTAGGCGACAGCATCAAATCTGTACAGTTAATTCACGGATTATAGCTATGAAACGTACTTTCCAACCTTCAGTACTGAAACGTGCTCGTAACCACGGTTTCCGTTCTCGTATGGCAACAGTCGGTGGCCGCAAAGTTCTGGCTGCTCGCCGCGCTAAAGGTCGCGCTCGTCTGACCACTGTTTAATGGTCAAGCAAGTAACCTTTCCTCGGGAGTTACGTCTGTTAACTCCCGACACTTTTCAAAAAGTCTTCGCGCAACCAGTGCGAGCCTCTTCGCCTCATCTCACTCTGTTAGCAATTCGTAATGAACTGACGCATCCGCGTTTAGGTTTAGCTATACCGAAAAAAGCACTCAAACGTGCCGTATGGCGTAACCGCATAAAACGTCAGATCAGAGAAAGCTTTCGCTTACATCAACACGAATTACCGCCGATTGATATTGTGGTGATCGCTAAAGCACCTGTGCGTGGATTAGAAAACCCCGATTTATCACAACTACTGGATAAGCTATGGCGCACCCTCGCACGCCGCAGCAATGGCTAGTCGTTGCACTCATAAGAGTCTATCAGTGGGTCATTAGTCCGCTTCTTGGTCCACGTTGCCGCTTTACACCAAGCTGTTCTCAATACATGATTGATGCAATTTGCCTGCACGGTCTCATAAAAGGCATTTGGTTAGGTGGCAAACGTCTATTAAAATGTCACCCTTTACATTCAGGCGGCCATGATCCGGTTCCGCAACCTCAGCAATCGAAGCGAAGAAAATAACTATGCAACCTCAACGTAATCTCCTCTTGATCGGCTTATTGCTGGTCTCCTTCATGCTCTGGCAGAGCTGGATGGTTGATAAGGCGCCGAAACCTGCAGCCCCAGCGACCGCGGAAAGTTCTGTTCCTGTGTCATCCAGTGGTGATGTTCCGAATCAAAACGAAGCTGGCAATGCAAAACACGCACTGCTGACGCTGCGTTCTGATGTGCTGGAACTGACCGTTGATACGCTGGGTGGTGACATTGTTGAAGCGAAATTGCTGAAACAGACGGAAACGCAGGGTTCTGATAAACCATTTGTGCTGTTGGATAAAAAACCACAACACCAATACATTGCGCAAAGTGGTCTGATTGGTCGTGATGGTGTTGATAATCAAGCGATCCGCCCTGTTTACACCGCAACCGGCACTGAATTCAAACTGGCTGATGGCAAAGATGAACTGGTAGTACCAATGGTATACACCGATGCCAAAGGCAACATCTTCACCAAACGTTTTGTTCTGAAACGTGATAGCTATGCCGTTGGCGTTGATTATCAGGTGAAAAACGCCTCTGCGCAGCCACTGGAAGTTCAGTTCTACGGCCAGCTGAAACAAACCATCGCCGCACCGGCTGATCAACAAAGCAGCCCAGGCATGATGTCCAGCGCGTTCCATGGTGCTGCCTATTCATCAGCCGAACACCGCTATGAAAAAGTGAAGTTCAGCAACATCAATGAAGCCAAATTAGACGTTGCCACGCCAGCCGGTTGGGCCGGTATGCTGCAACACTACTTCGTGGCTGCTTGGACCGGTAAACCAGACGCACAAAACCACATTTATGCGAAAGCCGTTAATGTGAATGCGGATGTAAAAGACAGTGGTGATGCCATCATCGGTATTAAACTGCCAATCACCACCGTTGCTGCTAACGCTGAAGCGGTAGTGGGTACTAGCCTGTGGGTTGGTCCTAAACTGCAAGATCAGATGGCTGCAACTGCCCAGCATCTGGATCTGACTGTTGATTACGGTTATCTGTGGTTTATCGCACAGCCGCTGTTCAAACTGTTGCAGTTCCTGCATGGTTTAGTTGGTAACTGGGGTGTGGCGATTATTCTGATCACGCTGATTGTCCGTGGTGGTATGTATCCGCTGTCAAAAGCGCAATACACCTCAATGGCCAAAATGCGTATGCTGCAGCCAAAACTGACTGCGCTACGTGAACGTCTGGGTGATGATCGCCAGAAGATGTCACAGGCGATGATGGAGCTGTACAAAGAAGAGAAAGTTAACCCGCTGGGCGGCTGCTTCCCTCTGTTAGTACAAATGCCAATCTTCATCGCACTGTACTGGACACTGATGGAATCTGTAGAGCTGCGTCATGCGCCGTTCGCACTGTGGTTGATCGACTTGTCAGTGAAAGACCCGTATTACGTGTTGCCGCTGCTGATGGGTGCCACCATGTGGTATATCCAGAAGATGAGCCCAACCACAGTTACTGACCCAATGCAGCAGAAAGTGATGCAGTTCATGCCAATCATCTTCACTTTCATGTTCCTGTGGTTCCCATCTGGTCTGACGCTGTACTGGGTAGTCAGTAACATCGTGACTATTACTCAACAGACATTGATCTTCCGTCAGCTGGAGAAAAAAGGTCTGCATACCCGTAAGAAATAATATTCTTCCGGTTGACCTTTGAGCCCCGCACTTTGCGGGGCTTTTTATTCGGCTTTCCGCGTAATTTTCATTACAATTTCATCAAGAACGCTATTCAGAGAATGCTCATGTATACAGATACTATCGTTGCGCTTGCCACACCACCCGGACGCGGTGGTATCGGTATTCTGCGTATTTCCGGCCCGCATAGCAGCCAGGTGGCTGAACAAGTGTTAGGTAAGATCCCCAAAATTCGCCATGCGGAACTGCTGCCATTTTGTGATGCGGACGGTAAAGCCTTGGATCAAGGTATCGCCTTGCTGTTTAAAGCGCCGTACAGCTTCACCGGTGAAGATGTACTGGAACTGCAGGGGCACGGGGGCCCTGTGGTGCTCGATATGCTGCTAAAGCGGATTCTGACCATTACAGGCGTGCGTCTTGCCCGTCCGGGTGAGTTTTCTGAACGCGCCTTTATGAATGACAAACTCGATTTGGCGCAAGCGGAAGCGATTGCCGATCTGATCGAAGCCACCAGCGAACAGGCCGCTCGTTCCGCAATGCAATCACTGCAGGGCGAGTTTTCACAACGCATCCACCAGTTGGTCGGTTCGCTAACTAACCTGCGTATTTATGTCGAAGCCGCGATTGATTTCCCGGAAGAAGAGATCGATTTTCTCTCCGACGGCAAAATCGCCAATGCACTGTATGGCGTGATGGATGATCTGGCGCAAGTAAATCGTGAAGCACGCCAAGGTGCATTACTGCGTGATGGCATGAAAGTAGTGATCGCTGGGCGGCCAAATGCGGGTAAATCGAGTCTGCTCAATGCCCTAGCCGGTCGTGAATCGGCGATTGTGACCGAAATAGCCGGCACCACCCGTGATGTCTTGCGTGAGCACATTCATCTGGATGGTATGCCGCTGCATATCATTGATACCGCCGGTTTGCGTGATACCACCGATACCGTAGAGAAAATCGGTATCGAACGCGCCTGGGCCGAAATCGAACAAGCGGATCGTGTGCTGTTTATGGTCGATGGTACCACCACCGAGGCCCGCAACCCACATGATATCTGGCCGGATTTTGTTGATCGGTTACCAGAAAACCTCGGTATCACCGTGATCCGCAATAAAGCTGATCTGACTGGTGAAGCACTGACGGTCAGCGAAGAGAATGGTTATGCGGTATATCCAATTTCGGCAAAGATCGGTTTAGGTCTGAATGCCCTGCGTGAGCACTTGAAAGCCTGTATGGGGTTTCAAAGCACACTGGAAGGTGGTTTTATTGCCCGTCGCCGCCATCTGGATGCCATTGAGCGCGCTTCTGCCCGCCTGGATGAAGCCAAGATCCAGCTGGAAGAGTATCGCGCAGGGGAATTAGTTGCCGAAGAACTACGTATGGCCCAAGAAGCCTTGAGTGAAATCACCGGTGCATTCAGTGCCGATGATTTATTGGGGCGGATATTTTCGTCGTTTTGTATCGGTAAATAATTTTGTCTTCATAAAAAAGGGCTCAAAAAAGAGCCCTTTTTCATCGATTTATCCGCGCTTAAACACGCGCCGCGCTTTCTTCTTTACGGCGTAACAGTTCCAGCAAATCATTCTCGGCTTTTTTGCGGGCCGCCACTTCGGTTTCTAATTTTGCGGTCAACGCTTTCGCACTGTGTTCAGCGTTTAATTTAGCCACCCGTTCCTGTTCCAGCGTTTTATATAACTGATCCAAATCGGCTTCCAAACGGGGTACCGACTCCAGCTTTAATTGTGCTTTCACTAATTCCATACGTGATTGCGTTGCAGATTCTTTTTCAACATCAATTTCTTCCCGCGCACGCTTTAGTTCTGCATTCAATTGTTCAAATCGGCCAGACACTTCATTTTTAATCGCTCGGGCAGAATTTAACTCCACACCTTGCAAAGTTAATTGCTGCTCTTGCTTATCATTTTCCGCCATTAATTCACTGTTGATCTGACGTAATGTTTCAATTTCATTTTCAAATTGCGCCTTAACGGTCGCAACCTGACGGGTAATAAACTCTTCCAGTGGACGCAATAATTCAGAAGGAACAGAAATATCTTGTTCAGCCGGCACAACCTGCGCCGATTGCCAGACCTGAAACAGACGCCAAACTGCCGAGATAGTGCCGGTTTTTAAGCGCTTACGCACATCTAACACCGTTGGTTTATTGCCTTCAGCACAGATAGCGTCTGCAGCTGCGTTCACCTGCTCTTGCGTTATAATGATATCGTTCATTTGGTTACCCGATTATTGATGTAATTCGTTATAAGCCGCCACTGTGCTTTAGCGGAGGATCAAATTGCATCAAGTATAGCCGCGACGCTCAGAAAATCGCATGGTTAGACCAATATCAATGTCAGAATCTTTGTGTCAGTCACATCATATCTGGCTTGCCACATCATAAGCATCCCGCACTGCGTGCATGATATTTTTAACTTGTTTGGCATCCCCCAATAAATAGATCTCTTTTAACTCTGTTTTCAGATTGTCATACAGTGAATTATTTGATTGATAACCGATTGCCGTAATTATTGAATCGGCTGATTGTGTAATGGTTTGTCCTTCCGATTGCAGGATGACACCAGCCGCAGTGGCATGAGAAATAACGGTATCTGTTTTAACGACAATACCTTTTTCTGGTAGTAACCGTTTTAATGTTTCCGTACTGCTATAACTTAATTCTCGGCTGATCGGCAGGATCTGACTTTGTTTTTCCACCAATATTACTTGTTTACCCTGATTGCGTAACCAAAGTGCGGTTTCACACCCGACTAACCCACCACCAGACACAATTACTGTTTTGCCCGGATCTTTTTTCCCCGACAGCACTGTCTCGGCGCTGAATGTGTGATGAAAACCAGGAATGGTTTGTTTTACAGGGGTAGAGCCGGTTGCAATGAGCACAACATCGGCCCGGCTTTGCAGAATCGACTCTTCTTCAATATAGGAATGCAGATGTACGGGGACATTTAATTCATGCAATTCACTGCCATACCAATGCACTAAAGCATGACACTCTTTTTTAAATTCCGGCATGCCCGCAGCAACTAAATTACCGCCCAAACAGCCTTTTTGTTCGTATAACTCAACTTTATGCCCACGCCTAGCCGCCACACGGGCTGCTTCCATTCCAGCTACGCCACCGCCGATAATCATGACATGACGAGGAATGCTGCAGGGTTTTATCGCTTCAGAGTTATCATTTCCTGATAATGGAATGGTACGGTTGTTGATATTTCGAGCGTTATTTCCATATAACATAGTTCCACCTGCCTACTACAAATTACACGACAAGAAAGTGGTTATGACTATCAACTCACCGAATGAATTCAGTGAATTGATTCAGCATAGAAAGCAATACCGAAAGGATCAACCCAGCCAGTTCACAGAACGAAGGAAAAGATAGCGCAAGGTAAGAGAGTTTGAATCGGATCAACAAAAAAGCCGCGTTTCATCGCGGCCAATTCATTTTTTATTTCGCTAAAACATTATTTTGGTACTGCTAACGGCATAAAAATAGGTAATAAGCGGGTGATATATTGCTGCATCATGTCACTAAGATCATAGAGGCCGTCATGCAAACACCAATCACAGACCACACCACGGGCAGCAATCAACAAATATTCCGTGATCTGCTGGGCGCTTAAATCGACCGTCAGCAACTGTTCAGTTTGTGCTTCATTAACAACCTGTTTCAGCAGTTGCAGCATAAAACGGTCGTATCTGATGAAGAGTTTATTGTCCGGATTATAAAGTGATTTAACCGTATCCAAGCCAACGCGCTGACAGTACTCCGCATAGTGTGCAAAATATTCAAGGATTCGCGGTTGTCCCGGTGCGGCTTTTAACTCCATCGCGACATACTCTTCAAAGTAACGATCAGCCTCTTGATAAATTTCGAAAAAAATATCGTTCTTCGATTTGAAATAGTGATAAAACGCACCAACCGAAACACCAGCCGACTTGCTGATCTCTTCAATAGTAATGCTCTGATAGTTTTTCTTTTCCATCAGTGACAATGCGGTTTGATAGATCCGCGTTTTGGTTTCTAAAGCCTGCTGTTTTCTACTGCTGACTGGTTTATCACTCATGCACACAACTCCGACATGATATTTTTACTAATGAGTGATTCTAACGGCTTCGGCGATCTGTCGGCAAATAGTCAGACAGATTAAATAGTTACTTAGTTACATTTGGCTATGACGAGCGGAGAAAAAGAAAGGGTATCCGCAGATACCCTTTCCATTTGCTTATGCACTTAACGCAGGATAATCGGTATATCCTTCCGGGCCTGAGGCATACATTTTATCGGTCCGTAATTCATTTAATGCCACTTGCTGCTGGAAACGCGTCACTAAATCTGGATTTGCGATAAATTGTTTACCGAAAGCAACCGCATCCGCATGGCCTTCACTCAAAACTTGCTGGGCTGTTTCAGCGGTAAATTGTTCATTCGCGATAAACGCACCACCAAAAGCCTGTTTCAGTGCCGGCGTTAATGCCGGCGCATTAAAATGTTCGCGGGTAAAAATAAACGCGATTTGACGTTTACCCAGCTCTTTGGCGACATAACCAAAGGTCGCCGCCGGATCGCTGTCGCCCATAGAATGAGAATCCCCGCGTGGAGCCAGGTGCATACCAACACGACCCGCCCCCCAGACAGAAATAACCGCATCCGTTACTTCCAACATGAGACGCGCGCGGTTTTCAATGCAACCACCGTAGACATCAGAGCGCTGGTTAGTAGAGCTTTGCAAGAATTGATCGAGCAGATAACCATTGGCACCATGGATTTCGACACCGTCAAACCCTGCCTTTTTCGCGTTTTCAGCGCCTTTGCGATAAGCCTCAACAATAGCCGGTATTTCATCCAAGGTGAGAGCCCGTGGCACTTCAAAACCTTTCATTGGACGCACTAAACTCACATGACCTTCTGCCGCAATCGCACTTGGTGCGACCGGTAGTTCACCATTCAGATAGATTGGATCAGAAATACGACCGACATGCCATAACTGCAGCACAATGCGCCCTCCGGCCTGATGGACTGCATCAGTTACCAGTTTCCAACCTTCAACCTGTGCATCCGACCAGATCCCCGGTGTGTCAGGATAACCAACGCCCATCGGCGTCACCGACGTCGCCTCACTGATAATCAGGCCGGCAGAAGCACGCTGCACATAATATTCAGCCATCAGTGCATTTGGTACCCGCCCTTCACTGGCGCGGCAACGAGTCAGTGGTGCCATAATGATACGGTTTGGCAGCGACAGCTCGCCCATCTGGATCGGATCAAATAAGGTGGTCATGTCAGACTCCTGAGTAAGATTACAATGCCTGTTTCATATGGGCTGTAAATTCATCAATCACGGTTTCATTGCGCTGGTAATACACCCACTGCCCCAATCGCTTGGAAGTCAGTAATCCGGCACGTTGTAAGGTTGCCAGATGCGCAGAAATGGTCGATTGCGATAAACCTGCCCGCGAAAAGATCTGTCCAACACACACACCATCAGTATAAGGGCTGGTTTGTTCCGGAAACTCCAGCGCCGGATTTTTCAGCCAGGATAAAATGTCCCGTCTGACCGGATTGGCCAGTGCCTTAATGATGGTGTCGACTTCCTGATGGTTCATAACATTTACCTAAACAGATTAGTATTACTATATATCGAGATATTTCGATATGCAAATATAAACTCCTAGTGTATCTACAGATGATTTATCAGTGGAAACACTGGAGCTGTAACAGTGGGATATTATCAGCGATTATCCGGTTCGGATAAGGGATCCGCGGTATTTACTGACGTTTGTTTAACCGACCAGCCGCAATATAGACCGGCAGCGATCCAGGCCGTCAACGGTGCAACAATCACCAGAGAACAACTTCCTACCAATATGCGCGCCAGTTCTGCGGCCACAAGCTTCAGATTCAGAATTTGCAGTAAACTGGCCTGTCGCTGACTGAACATCATCATTAAGGTCAAAAACCCCCCGGAATACGCCAACAGCAATGTTGTAGTCATGGTGCCGATGACGACGTTGCCAACGTTAAAGCCACTGCTTAGCAGTTGCCAGGCTGTCAGATCGGGTCTGTGTCGATGAATTTCTTCCATGGTAGCCGCCATTTCTATGGCAACATCCATTGCAGCACCACTGGCACCAATAATGATCGCCGCGCAGAAAATCTGTCGCAGATCGAGAGTCATGCCTGTTTCAAAAAAGAGGGATTGCGCCATAACCTGCGTCATGCCATCCAGATGCATGAGCTGACAGGCCCACCAAGCCAGTAAACCGGTCAACACCAGACCGAGCAAGGTACCAATTAATGCAGCTAGGGATTTACGGCTAAATCCAGCCACTGAGCCTAATATCAGCACCACAAGTGCGACCACGCAGAGCGAACTCCACAGCACTGCCGACCCTCCTGCCAATAACCGGGGGATCAACAATTGCCACAGAATCAGCACACTACCAACAAACGAGAGCAATGCACGCAAGCCGGTTTTTCTGGCATACATTAATAAACTAACGACCAACAGACTGAATAATATGCCAAGCACCACCAGACGATCTCTGGCGACAACCTGAGCCTGCAACTGCCCATACCCCATATCACGCACCGCAACAATCAGACTATCGCCGGGTTCGTAATATTCATCAAACTCCATGGTGCCATTAAATATATTAACGACATTATCGAGTTGCCGTTCGGGCCATTCGCCATTTTTCAGACGGATCGACAACAGCTGACTACCAAGACGCGCCTGCCCCTGTGTCACCAGACGTGAATTATCTGTTTTCACAACTTCAGCACGCAATTCCTGCACGCCATCCGTCGGGGCTACGGCACTGTGCTGCCACCAGCCCAACAACAAAGCCGCCAGCAGGGCGGTTAATAACATCAGGGATTTATTCATGATTGTTTCCAGAATGGCGGGAAGAAGCACGTCCCGCCAGATAAAGATCAGGCACCGATTTTGAAATTCATGATTTTAGCCAGCGTTTTAGCCACTTCAGTGTTGTCTTTGAAACCACCAAATTGTTGAGCCTCAACACCAATAGCGGATAGCGGCACCTGTACCCCGGTATGGGCATAAGTTGTCCAGTAGATGTTGGCTCGTTGTGAAATGACATGAGCGACCCCAATGGCAGCAGGATCATACTCACCCCACAGATTTTCATCCGGTGTTTTATCTTTTTTATCAGCGACATCGAGTGATTGTTCTATGATTTTTTTCTCATCACCGGATAAATCGGTCAGACCAAACTGCTTGTCGATGATGGCATAAAATGCAGCCCGATCACCGGTATAAAGTTTCTGAGTTTTATCTTCGATCGACTGTTTTACTTTTGCCAGCTGATCCAGTTTCAGGTAGTAGTTTTTGCCGAAGCCAAGGCCCATGCCGCCGGTTTCGTGGTCAGCAGCAACAATGATCAGCGTTTCTTTCGGATGTTTCTGATAAAAAGCCATCGCCGATTTAACTGCTTCATCCAGCGCCAATGTATCGTCAATATTACCAGTAATATCATGCGCATGACCGGCATGGTCGATACGCCCACCTTCCACCATCATGAAGAAACCTTTTTTCTGGCCTTCTTTTGACAAAAAAGTAACCCCTTTATCGACCAGCTGAGCCAGAGAAGGTGTATGAGATTGCTGAGCCTGATCCAGAGAATAAGGAAGATGCGAAGCACTGAATGCACCAAAGATTTTATCTCCGGCTTTCGGCTGATATTTCATAAAGGAGTCTGTCGATTTCTCACTGATAAACGTGGTGTAACCTGCTTTAGTCAATTGAGAAACCAGATCTTTATCATCTTTGCGTTTTGTTTTTAATCCACTGTTTTTATTAACGAAAAAGCTATAACCACCCCCGGCCATATAATCAACACCGGAGTGCAAATACTCTTCGGCAATTGCACTTTCATTATCACGATCAGGATTTTTAGAGATAAACGAAGCGGGCGTGGCATGAGTCAGGCGGGTCGTCGTTACCACACCGGTTTTCATACCATGATCTCGAGCTTGCTCCAGTAAAGTTGTCACTTTGGTGCCATTTGGCAATAAACCAATTACGCCATTATTCGTTTTTACACCAGCAGCCAGCGCCGTCCCTGCGGCAGCAGAATCTGTAACCAAACTGTTTGCGGAATGCGTTGTCGTGATACCAGTCACCGGCAGCGTATCCATGGTCAAATGTAAAGAGGGGTCGTGTTTCTGCTGTTGCAGATAATATTCAGCAACCTGACGTTGGGCAGAGCCCATACCATCACCAATAAAATAAAACACATATTTAGGAGCCGCTGCCTGTGCGGTTCCTGCCAGCAATAAAGAAGAAAGCAGAACGATCTGACCTTGTTTCATAATACCCTTCCTGGTAAATAGACATACAAAGATGAGGGTTAATATGAGAGTCATTTGTGAACATTTAATGACAGGAAAATTTACAGCGGATTTTTTAATGGCTTAATGAGCTGATCCAACCCTTCAATTTTGATTTCCAGACACAAAGCCATCAATTCACCAAGTGAACCTTGCGGAAAACCTTTTTTAGCAAACCAGAGCAGATATTCTTCAGGCAGATCGATCAGCATCCGCCCCTGATATTTGCCGAAGGGCATTGGCGTACGAGCCAATTGGAGCAGATGCTGTTGAGTAAACATGAGGCTAATTCGATCACGAGTATGAGCCCCAAAGCATAACATCAAATTCCGGTCAGCCACAGAGAAGACCGGTAACCCCCCATATTAATGAGCAGTTGGTGTGATGAAATGGATCGATGGATTATAAGGTGAATCAGCAGTAAAAGTTGCGTCGACACTCTGGCCTGCAGCAACGCCGCCGAGAATGCTATCGCCATCAACTTTATACGTCATAGTGCGCATTGGCCAACCCAGTTCCGTAACTGCATCTTGCGCCAAAGTAACCTTATGATTTGCCGTATCAATTTGTTGTACGGTGCCATGAACACGATAAGTATTTACGTCAGCCTGACTAGCTGCAGCCGCAAACAGAGAAAACACAGCAACAGCAGCAATACGGGATAATGATTTGTTCATTTTTTACTCTCCTGGAAATCAACATTAATTTTGCGTTGTGATATCCATCACTACATGATCTTCATAATCATGTAACCATTCTCCGTTGGCGTATATTTACTCTATTGATTTACCGGATACAGATAAATAGTATTTATAAAGATTAACTATTTCATAAATCGGAACAATCAATGGACCGTTTACGTAGCATAACTGCTCTGATTGCTGTGGTGGAAAGTGGCAGTTTTGTCGCAGCATCACAGCGTCTACATAGCTCCAAAGCCGCCATTTCCCGTTATATTCAAGAGTTAGAAACCTATCTTGGTGTTCGTCTGCTGCAACGTACTACCCGCCATATTGCTCTGACCGAAGCAGGGCGTGATTATTATCACCGCGCGAAAAATATTCTGGCAGATTTGGATGATGCTGACAGTGCCGTTGGTGCTAACAACGCCAGCCTGATTGGCAATATCCGCATTAATGCACCGCTGACCTTTGGTACCCGTTATCTGGCCCCGTTATGGGCCGAGTTTATGGCTCGCCATCCTGCGATCACCTTAGATATTGAACTGAACGATCGGCGAGTTGACTTACTGGAGGAAGGGTTTGATCTGGCGATCCGGATCGGTAATCTGGCTGATTCATCGTTAGTTTCGCGCCGACTCGCCAATAGCCACGCCGTATTGTGTGCATCCCCCGCCTATCTGGAAAAATACGGTACTCCCACTAAACCGGAAGATCTGACTCATCACCAAGCCATATCCTATTCCTATTTGCCGACCGGTGATGTTTGGCATTTTCAATCGGTCAAAGATGGTGAACGCGCGATTGCGATCAAAGCCAGGATGCACACAAATAACGGCGATACCATCCGTGCCGTCGTGTTAGCCGGCCAAGGTATCGCCCTACAGCCAATATTTCAGGTCGGACCGGATATTAAAGAAGGAAGATTAGTGACGTTTTTACCGGAATGGTCTGGGCCGAGCTTTGGTATTCATGCGGTTTACCCTTCGCGTAAAAACCTATCGCTGAAAGTGAAAACGCTGATTGATTATCTGGCAGAAAAATTAGCCGGGACTGGCTGGCAGACCCCGACCACATAGTTATCCATTTGATTATGATTGTATTTTTAAAGTTTTATCGTCGCTATTCACCCAGTTTTTCAGCAACGCATACACCAGTGCCAGCAATATCGGGCCTAAAAAGACCCCCAACAAACCAAAGCTCATTGCCCCCCCCGCGACGCCAAATAAGATCAACACGATGGGCAGTGGGCTGTTGCGGCCAATCACCAGTGATTTCACCACATTATCGATAGAACCCACGGCAAACAGTGTCCAGACAGCCACAAATATTGCCCACCCAATCGAACCATGTTGATACAGCCAGCCAATAGCGGGTAAAGCCAATATCATGGGCCCGCCGGGTATCACGGATAACAGGCAGGTCGCCAGACCAAAACTCAACGCATGCGGCACACCGGCCAGCGCATAGCCAAACCAGGCAAAAGCACCCTGCGCAATGGCCGCGCCAATAAACCCATTCACAACGCCTCGCACCGTCGTGTGCGCTACGGCCAGTAATCGAACCCCTTCGTTGGGTGCGACTTTGTGACTAAAGGCTAAAACCCAGCGGTGAATTGTTTCACCATTTGCATATAATACGCCGGCGATCAGCAAGCTAATCAATAACATCAGCATACCGGCACCAAATGATCCGGCCATGCTGAGCATCATTTTCGCCAGCGGAGCGATTAATCCTTTTAGAGGTGTCAGCACTTGCAGATCTTGTTGCTGTAACCCCGCCCACTGGGTTTGTAACCACTCGCCGGCATAGGGTAGATTTTGTAACCATGCCGGTAACGCCGGCCAGCTACCGGATTCGATTTGCTGCTGTAATAATCGGGCTAACCGCGTCAGTTGCTGCGCAAATTCCACGGAAGCCAACACCAGCGGCACCAGGATAAACAGCATCAACACACCAACAATCAGACTGGCCGCCAAACCATCACGGCCACCCAGCCGGGCCGATAACCAGGAAAATTGCTCCCAGGTAGCAGAAACCACAATGATGGCCCATAACATGGCGACCAAAAATGGCGCAATTACCAGAAACGAGGCCCCCACTATCGCCACAATTAACAAGAGCGCGATCAGCGGTTGCACCCATTCATTCAGACGAAAAGACATGCCCGGCTCCTTCATATGATTTCTGTTTATGGTTTAAGTCGTTGCACGATTAAATTTAGGGAGCGGGATCTGAGATAACAGCATACCGGTCATCATCAATCCGCATCCGATCCAGCCACGCATGGGTAGGTTTTCATCCAGAAATACCACCCCACCAATGGCCGCAAACACCGCTTCCATACTCATAATAATGGCGGCATGCGTTGGTTTAGCGCGTTTCTGTGCCACAACTTGCAAGGTGTAAGCTAAACCGACACTGATAAAGCTGGCAAATAAGATCGCAGGCCAAGCCAATAAGATCGACGCGAAGGTGGGTGTTTCCTGCCAAAATGCCGCCACCAAACTTAACAAGCCACAAGCTAAAAATTGCACCGCCGATAATTGCAATGCATTAACCCGTCGGCCAATAAAATCGATCCACAAAATATGGCAGGCCCAGAAAATGGCGCCGATAAACATCAGAAAATCGCCACGCGACATGGAAAAATCGGCATTAATACTCAATAAATACAGCCCCACCAGAGCCAGTACCGCGCCCAGCCAGGCATTTAACCCTGTCACATGGCGCAAAAACAAGCCGAGAAATGGGACTAAAATCATATATAAACCGGTGATAAAACCGGCCTTGGCTGCGGTGGTATCCAACAACCCAACTTGTTGTAATGCCGCCGCTACAAATAAAATCGCGCCTGCAACACCACCTGCTAACCAGATCGATGTTTTTGCCGCAGGGGTGGTGGCAACAGCTTTTTTACGCGAAAAGAACCAGATCAGCGGTAACAATGACGCCGCACCGAGTAAAAAACGCACCGCATTAAAAGAAAATGGCCCCATGTGATCCATGGCCACACGTTGTGCCACAAAGGCGAATCCCCAGATGGCGGCTGTCACCAACAACATCAGATTTGCTTGCATAACTCTCTCTTGGTTAAATCCGTCAACCCGGCTATTTTGCCTGATTTTCTGTTACGATCCTGCCACTATCTTGCCAGATGATGAAACTTATGACTCCGATAGCCCCACCTTACTGGGATGTTTTTTGTACCGTGGTTGATAACTACGGTGATATTGGTGTGACCTGGCGTCTCGCGCGACAACTAGCCAATGAATACCAACTTCCGGTGCGTTTGTGGGTCGATGATCTCGTCAGCTTCCAACGCTTATGCCCGCAACTGGACACCCACTTGGCGGAACAAACGCTCGACAATGTGCTGATCGGTCATTGGAACTCCCATTTTCCAGCCGATGTGCTACCCGGTAAGGTGGTAATTGAAGCCTTTGCCTGCGAATTGCCACAGAGCCTGCAACAGCGCATGCAACAAATGAACAAACCGCCAGTGTGGCTCAATCTGGAATATTTAACCGCCGAAAGCTGGATCGATGGCTGTCACGGGTTGCCGTCCCGCCAGGAACAGCTAACCAAATTTTTCTTTTTTCCTGGCTTCAGCGCAAAAAGCGGCGGCCTGTTGTGCGAAAACACGCTGTTTGCCACACGACAGCAATGGCAACAACAAAGCAAACAACGACAACAATTTTGCCAACAACGTCACCTGCTGCCACCACAACCAAATGAACTATTTATCAGCCTGTTCAGTTACGAAAACAACAGCTTACCGGTATTACTTAATCACTGGCAAAGCCACCCAGCCCCCATTCGTTGCCTGATCCCCGCTGGCCGTACGCTAAACAGTTTGCAGACCATATTACCTGCTGATGTTTGTCAGGCTGGTGGCCGCTGGCAGCAAGGCTCACTGACCGTGGAAGTGCTACCGATGAGCGATCAGGCCGGTTACGATCAGCTGTTATGGAGTTGTGATTTCAACATCGTGCGGGGCGAAGACTCCTTCTTACGGGCACAGTGGGCGGCCCGCCCCTTTCTGTGGCATATCTACCCACAGGAAGAAGAGGCGCATCTGGAAAAATTACAGGCCTTCCTCGATCGGTATACCGAAAACATGCCGCCAGTACTGGCATCGGCGGTACAACAATTGTTTCTCAGCTTTAACCAGGCCCATCCGGCTGAGCTGATCCAGAGCTGGTCGGCATTACAAGCATATTGGTCAGAATGGCAGCAACAGGCACAACAATGGCCGCAAACTGCGCTTGCTGGTGGAAATTTAGCCAGCCAATTGGTGCATTTTGTCGAAAAACAGCTAGAATGTTGCGCGTAAATTTAAGCTTAAGCTCAATTCAGGAATTGAACACATGAAAATCGCTCAGGAAATCCGTGTCGGTAACGTAATCATGATCGGTAAAGACCCAATGGTCGTGCTGAAAACCGAATTCAACAAATCCGGCCGTAACTCTGCCGTAGTAAAAATGAAAATGAAGAACCTGCTGTCTGGCGCAGGTGCTGAAACTGTGTTCAAAGCCGATGACAAATTGGACACCGTACAGCTGGAACGTAAAGAATGTACTTATTCTTACTTCGCTGATCCAATGTATGTGTTCATGGATACCGAATACAACCAGTATGACATCGAGAAAGAAAACCTGGGCGACGTACTGAACTACCTGATCGACGGTATGGAAGACATCTGTGAAGTAACTTTCTACGAAGGCAAAGCGATCTCCATGGAACTGCCAATCACTATCGTGCGTGAAGTGGAATACACTGAACCATCTGTACGTGGTGATACTTCCGGTAAAGTAATGAAACCAGCTAAGCTGAAAGGCACTGATGCTACTATCTCTGTTGCTGACTTCGTTAAAATTGGCGACAAGATCGAAATCGACACCCGTACCGGTGAATTCAAACGCCGCGTGTAGTTTGCAATCTACATAATGCGTGATAAAGGGAGCCTCAGGGCTCCTTTTTTTATTAAGGAACAAACATGGCTCATATCGACATTATTATTGGTTCAACCCTCGGTGCCGCAGAATATGTCGCAGAACACCTGGCGCAGCAATTACAGGCAAACCATCACGACACCATTTTGCATTACCAGGCCAACTTAGACACCCTCAAAGCCAAGCAACAGCCGAATGCCATCTGGCTGGTCGTCTCCTCTACCCATGGCGCCGGACAAGTGCCCGATAACCTACAACCCTTTGCCGAACAGCTGGCCAAACAACCACCACAGCAAACCACATTACGCTATGCCGTGGTGGCGTTGGGCGATCGCAATTACGATACCTTTTGTGCCTCCGGGCGCCTGCTGGATCAATTATTAGAACAATCCGGTGCGCAAAAGATTGGCGAACGACTGGAAATCGATGTCACCGCACACGATATTCCGGAAGATGCAGCGGATGAATGGTTTGCCAAATGGCACACTCTGCTTAACTGAACACCATGGCTATCGGGATCAGCGTCGGCAGCTGACGAGATCCCGTTTTTGTTTTATGATCTTATCCACTGATGAAAACGATCTGGCCGCCAAAAGCCTTGCACAGCTTTATCCACAGTTCACTGACAGCAGGATCGACATAAAACAGAGGATACCCACAGATAAGGATTATGAAATATTTTTTTGTGCATAACCAGCCATAAACCCTCTGGGTAACCTCTTTTTATCCTATTAACAACCAGATAGCCCACTCGGGTCTGTGTATAACAACCTCGGTTATACCCATGTTCAACCGGCCAGGATCCACGAAAAGACACAGGTTTGGATCCATCTCAACACCTTGATCAATCTGATCATTTTTAAGTTATTAACAGATAACCGCGATCTATATAATAGAGATCAATAAGAAGATCATTAAAAGATCCTAGATCTAATTAGCGATCACATTCTCCCTCTCGATCGTTCTTTCATTTTATTGATCCCGTAAACCCGCTAGAATATGCGCCCCACTGAACAACGATCCTTGATGGCCTAAATTGGAGTTTCATATGCAGTATCATGATCAATTCGATGTGATTGTGGTTGGCGGAGGTCATGCGGGCACTGAAGCCGCAACCGCAGCAGCACGTATGGGCATGAAAACCCTGTTGCTGACCCACAACATTGAGACATTAGGACATATGTCTTGTAACCCAGCCATCGGAGGGATCGGTAAAGGCCACTTGGTCAAAGAAGTGGATGCGATGGGCGGTATCATGGCACGTGCCATTGATCACGCCGGGATCCAATTCCGCATTCTGAACTCCTCAAAAGGCCCGGCGGTGCGAGCCACCCGTGCCCAAGCGGATCGTCTGCTGTACAAACAAACTATTCGTCACATGTTGGAAAATTATCCGAACCTGCAATTATTTCAGCAGGCCTGTGATGATCTGATCCTGGAAGGCGATCGTGTCTGTGGCGTGGTGACCCAAGCCGGGATCCGTATTCTGGCGAAAACCGTGGTACTGACAGCGGGAACGTTCTTAAACGGCCTGATCCACATCGGTATGGAACATTATCGCGGTGGCCGCTCCGGTGATCCGGCCTCAGTCACTTTGGCTGAACGTATGCGCGAAATGCCATTGCGTGTCGGTCGCTTAAAAACCGGTACACCGCCGCGTATTGATGCGCGCTCGGTCGACTTTTCCCAATTACAGATGCAATTGGGTGACGATCCGGTACCGGTATTCTCATTTTTAGGTAAACGTGAACAGCATCCGCGCCAGGTACCTTGTTTTATCACGCATACCAACAACCAAACGCATGATGTGATCCGTGCCAATCTGGATCGCAGCCCAATGTATGCCGGTGTGATCGAAGGCATCGGTCCGCGTTATTGCCCGTCGATCGAAGATAAGATCATGCGTTTTGCCGACAAAGACGCGCACCAGATCTTTATCGAGCCGGAAGGCTTAACCACGCACGAACTTTACCCGAATGGGATCTCTACCAGCCTGCCATTTGATGTGCAGGTCAAGATCGTGCGCTCGATGAAAGGCTTTGAGAATGCCCATATTGCCCGCCCGGGTTATGCGATCGAATATGATTTCTTCGATCCACGCGATCTGAAACCGAACATGGAAAACAAATGCCTGCAAAACCTGTTTTTTGCTGGCCAGATCAACGGTACCACCGGTTACGAAGAAGCAGCGGCACAGGGCTTGCTGGCTGGGATCAACGCCGCATTGCGTGCACAGGATAAAGATCCGTGGTCACCACGTCGCGATCAGGCCTATATCGGCGTGTTGATGGACGATCTGTCGACATTGGGCACCAAAGAACCGTACCGTATGTTTACCAGTCGTGCGGAATACCGTTTGTTGTTGCGGGAAGATAACGCGGACTTGCGTTTAACCGCGATAGGACGCGATTTGGGGCTGGTGGATGATGAACGCTGGTCCTTCTTCAACCACAAGCTGGAAATGATGGCACAGGAGCAACAGCGCCTGCAGGAGTACTGGATCCAGCCACAGCATCCGGCAACCGAAGCGTTAAACCAGATCCTGAAAACACCACTGAGCCGCACCGTCAGTCTGGAAGAGCTGTTGCGTCGCCCGGAAGTGAATTATCAGGATCTCATGGCGATCGACGGCATTGGCCCAGGTATCGAGCACCCGCAAGCGTCGGAACAGATTGAAATTCAGGTAAAATACGCCGGCTATATCGATCGTCAGCAAGATGAGATCGACAAACAACTGCGTCACGAAGAGACGCTGTTACCGTTGACGCTGGATTACAACGAAGTGCCGGGGTTATCCAAAGAAGTGATCATCAAACTTAACGATACCAAACCGCAAACCGTGGGTCAGGCATCCCGTATCTCAGGGGTGACACCGGCGGCTATTTCTATTTTGTTAGTTCATCTGAAAAAACGTGGCTTGCTGCGTAAAACGGCCTGATTATATGCAAACATTACTTCCGCAGCTGGAATCGCTGCTGCAACAAGCTGATATATCGCTGTCCGATCAGCAGAAACAGCAACTGCTGGCGCTGGTCGGGTTGCTGCATAAGTGGAACAAGGCATACAATCTGACGTCGGTGCGTGAACCGGAAGCCATGCTGGTGCGCCATATTCTCGATAGTATTGTGGTGGCACCGTATCTGCACGGTACTCGCTTTATCGATGTCGGCACCGGCCCCGGCCTACCGGGCTTGCCGCTGGCCATTGTGCAGCCGGATAAACAATTCGTGTTACTGGATAGTCTGGGTAAACGCATTCGCTTTATCCGCCAGGTGATCATGGAATTAGGCTTAAAAAATGTTGTTGCCGTGCAGGCTCGGGTAGAAGATTTCCATGACGAACAAGGCTTTGACGGTGTATTGAGTCGGGCATTTGCGTCACTGACTGATATGCTGAACTGGTGCCATCATTTGCCGGCACCACAGGGCGTTTTTCTGGCGCTGAAAGGCCTCTATCCGCAAGATGAACTGGCGTCTTTACCGGCAGGCTTTACACTGGTGACTTCGCATCGTCTTGACGTGCCGCAGCTGGACGCCGAACGCCATCTGATCATTGTGAAAAAACAACTTTAGGATCCGCTACAGTGGGAAAAGTCATTGCCATAGCAAACCAGAAAGGTGGGGTTGGTAAAACCACCACCAGTGTCAATTTGGCTGCGTCAATGGCGGCGACACGCCGTAAGGTTCTGCTGGTTGATCTCGATCCGCAGGGTAATGCCACCATGGCCAGCGGCGTGAATAAATACGAAGCGGAACGCACTATCTACGAACTGTTGGTGGAAGAACAGCCAGTACGGGATGTGATCATTACCGATACCACTGGCGGTTATGATCTGATTGCCGCCAACGGTGATGCCACCGCGGCGGAGATCCGCTTAATGGAAGTCTTCGCCCGTGAGATCCGGCTGCGGAATGCGCTGGCACCGATCCGTGATGAATACGATTATATTTTTATTGATTGCCCGCCCGCGCTGAACCTGCTGACCGTGAATGCGATGTCGGCTGCTGATTCCGTGCTGGTGCCGATGCAGTGTGAATATTTTGCCTTGGAAGGGCTGACCGCGCTGGTGGATACCATCAGTAAACTGGCAGCGGTAGTCAACCCAGATCTGAAGATTGAAGGGGTGCTGCGAACGATGTTCGATCATCGCAACCGACTCTCCAACGAAGTCTCTGAACAGCTGAAGCAATATTTTGGTGAAAAAGTCTACCGGACGATTATCCCACGCAATGTCCGTTTAGCCGAAGCGCCCAGCCATGGCACCCCGGTGATGTATTACGACAAAAGCTCGCTAGGTTCTAAAGCCTATCTGGGGCTGGCCGGCGAATTGTTACGGCGGGAAGAACAACAACACAAGGCCGACGCCTCAGCGTGAGAGATTGGTAATGACATTGAAAAAACGCGGTTTAGGCAAAGGTCTGGAAGCCTTGCTGGGTACCAGTCAGGTCGCCCGGCAGAAGCAAATTATCAGTGATATTCAGGCAGATGCAGCACAAAACCGGGTCGATGATCAGACCGGGGCGTTGCAAACGTTGCCCGTAGCCTGGTTGCGTCCGGGAAAATATCAGCCACGACGTGATATGTCGCAGGATGCGCTGGAAGATCTGGCCAACTCGATCCGTGCGCAAGGCGTGATCCAACCGATTGTGGTGCGTCGCATCGCGGATCAGCAATATGAAATCATCGCTGGTGAGCGTCGCTGGCGGGCCAGTCAGTTAGTCCGGCTGGAAACTGTGCCTTGTCTGATCAAAAACGTCGAAGACAACGCCGCAGTAGCGATAGCACTGATTGAGAATATTCAGCGCGAAGATCTGAATGCCATTGAAGAAGCCGTGGCATTACAGCGGCTGATGACCGAATTTGAGTTATCCCACCAGCAAGTGGCGGAAGCGGTCGGTAAATCCCGTTCTGCGGTGAGTAATTTATTGCGTTTGAACCAGTTGAATGACGATGTCAAACAGCTGGTCGAACACGGTGATCTGGATATGGGTCATGCGCGGGCGTTACTCAGTCTGGATGGTGAATTGCAAAGCGACGCGGCTCGAACGGTCGCGCAGAAAGGGTTAACCGTGCGAGATACCGAGCGGTTGGTGCAGAAATTGCTCAACCCGCCTGCTGCTAAAGCCGAACCACAGGTGGATCAGCAAGGTGTTGCCTGGTCGGAAGCTTTGTCTGAAAAATTGGGTGTTTCCGTACAATTTGTCAGGGCTGGTGAAGACAATGGCAAGATTGTATTGAGTTATCAAAGTTGTGCAGAATTTGAAAAAATTCGCCACTTCTTTAATTTGAGTTAGTTCACAAAAACGACTGGTTTTTTAATTTTTGTTGGGCTACTGTTTTGTCTAAATTGGCAAAAAAAATCCTTTTGCACCAAAGAGTTACATTTAACTTATATGTTAAAAAGCCGTTGGTGCGTATTTTAACGAAAGGATGCTTTTTTGTTGGTTTTATGTTAATAAAACGCGCCTGAATAGGGCGTTACAAAATCGGAGAAAGCTGAATGCTGCCAAGACCTGCGATGAGTGTTAAAACTATGGCGTGGTCTGTGCTTTGGGTTCAGCTTGCACTGATAGTGGTAGCGGCATTAATTACTTTGTTGGTGAAAGATGCGGTTACTGCGGGTTCTGTCTTATGCGGAGGCGGAACTTACTGGGTACCACAACTCCTGTTCAGCGTTATCAGCACATCACGACCTGATCGTGAGCTGGATGTTGGGCTGGTATTGTGGGATGTCTATCTGGCTGCCGGGTCAAAATTGATTTCCACACTGGTTTGTTTTGTGGTGGTTTTCAAATGGCTGCATGTGAATCATGCCGTGGTATTGATTACATTCGGTCTGTTGCTCGTTAGTCAGTGGATAATATCGTTAACCCTCAACAATCGTTACTAGGAACTAGCATGGCTTCCACAGGAGAACTGCTAACGCCTCAGGAGTATATTCAACACCATTTGCATCACTGGCAGATGGGCGCTGAATCAGGCTTCTGGGTGGTTAATATCGACTCCATGGTTTTTTCCGTGGTCTTGGGAACGCTGTTTATCTGGTTATTCCGTAAAGTGGCTGCGAAAGCAACCAGCGGTGTACCCGGTAAACTGCAGTGCTTTGTTGAGTTGGTAGTTGGGTTTGTGGACGATACCGTTAAGGGTATTTTTCATGGCAAAAATAAGTTGATCGCGCCACTGGCGCTCACAGTGTTTGTCTGGATTTTCCTGATGAACCTGATGGACTTATTACCAATCGACTACCTGCCACAGTTAGCACAGCTGGTTGCAGGAGATCATTCTCAGAAACTGCGTATTGTTCCTTCCGCTGACGTTAATATCACATTGTCGATGGCTTTGGGTGTTTTCTTCCTGATCCTGTTCTACAGCATCAAGATGAAGGGCGTGTCTGGTTTCGTAAAAGAGCTGACACTGACACCGTTTAATCATTGGGCCTTTGTGCCAATTAACCTGCTGTTGGAAACCGTAACTCTGATTTCCAAACCTATCTCATTAGGTTTGCGACTATTCGGTAACATGTATGCTGGCGAGATGATTTTCATCTTGATCGCCGGGATGCTGCCGTGGTGGTCTCAGTGGTTACTGAATGTGCCGTGGGCTATCTTCCACATTCTGGTAATTACGCTGCAGGCGTTTATTTTCATGGTGTTGACAATTGTATATTTGTCAATGGCTTGTGAAGAACATTAATTTTTTGATCAACGTTTTGTTCATATTTTGACGGAGAAAAATCATGGAGATGTTATTCATCGCTGCGGGTCTGATGATGGGTCTGGCTGCTATCGGCGCGGCAATCGGTATCGGTGTTTTGGGTGGTAAATTCCTGGAAGGCGCTGCACGTCAGCCTGACCTGTTGCCTCTGCTGCGTACCCAGTTCTTCATCGTTATGGGTCTGGTGGACGCGATCCCAATGATCGCGGTAGGTCTGGGTATGTACGTTATGTTCGCAGTCGCGAAGTAATACGGTACCGGGCATTCATTTTTTAAGGGAGATGGGCAGTGAATATCAATGCAACCATCCTCGGCCAGACGATTGCTTTCATCCTTTTTGTCTGGTTCTGCATGAAGTTTGTGTGGCCGCCGCTGATGGCTGCCATCGAAAAACGTCAGAAAGAAATTGCTGACGGTATGGCTTCTGCAGACCGTGCGAAAAAAGACCTGGACCTGGCACAAAACAAAGCCATGGAACAGATCAAGGAAGCAAAACAGCAAGCTGCTGAGATTATCGAGCAGGCCAATAAACGCCGTGCTCAAGTTATTGATGAAGCCAATCAAGACGCGATGGCGGAACGGGAAAAGATCCTGAACCAAGCCAAAGCGGAAATTGAGGCTGAACGCAACCGTGCGAAAGAAGAACTCCGTAAACATGTTGCTGCTTTGGCAGTGGCTGGTGCGGAAAAAATTCTGGAGCGTCAGCTGGACAGTGCCGCGAACAGCGCCATTGTTGATAAGCTGGTTGCTGAACTCTAAGGGGAGCCGGGGCTATGTCTGAAGTGACAACCATTGCGCGCCCCTACGCCAAAGCTGCGTTCGAATTTGCCGTTGAGCAGAAAGCAGTGGATAGCTGGTTATCGATGTTGCTCTTTGCGGCCGAAGTGTCGAAAGACGATACCGTACAACAGGTCATTCACAGCTCGATGGCGCCAGAACAACTGGCGCAGTTGTTTAACCAAATTTGTGGTGAACAGCTTAACGAGCAAGGCCAGAACCTGATCCGGGTGATGGCTGAAAACGGACGTTTGAGTGTATTGCCTGCTGTCGTTGCTGAATTTTCAGCACTGAAAGCAGAACTGGACAAAGAACTGGAAGCGCAGATCACCTCTGCGGCAGCGTTATCTGAAGCAGAAAAAGCGAAAATCCAGAAGTCTCTGGAAGCCCGTTATCAGCGCACAGTACGTCTGAATTGTCAGCTGGATCCATCTTTGATGGCTGGTCTGGTGATCAAAATTGGTGATGACATCATCGATGCCAGCGTTCGCAGTAAACTCAACCGCTTGGCGGAAGCATTGCAATCTTGATTGGGGATTAAAGCATGCAACTCAACTCCACTGAAATTGCCGAGCTGATTAAAAAGCGTATCGCGCAATTTAACGTCGTGACCGAGGCCCGTAATGAAGGGACTATCGTATCGGTCAGCGACGGTATTATTCGTATTCATGGCCTTGCTGACGTTATGCAAGGTGAAATGATCGAACTGCCTGGCAACTGCTATGGTCTGGCTCTGAACCTGGAGCGTGACTCTGTTGGTGCTATCGTTATGGGCCCATATTCTGATCTGGCTGAAGGCCAGAAAGTAACGGGTACCGGTCGTATTCTGGAAGTGCCTGTTGGTCGTGGTCTGTTAGGCCGTGTGGTTAACACACTGGGTCAGCCGATTGATGGTAAAGGCCCTATCGAAAACGATGGCTTCGCACCAGTAGAAGTGATTGCACCAGGCGTAATCGAGCGTCAATCTGTTTCTCAGCCAGTACAAACTGGTTATAAAGCGGTAGACGCGATGATCCCAATCGGCCGTGGCCAGCGTGAGCTGATCATCGGTGACCGTCAGACCGGTAAAACCGCACTGGCGATCGATGCGATCATCAACCAGAAAGATTCTGGCATCAAGTGTGTGTACGTAGCGATTGGCCAGAAAGCGTCAACCATTGCTAACGTGGTACGCAAACTGGAAGAGCACGGCGCGCTGGCTAACACCATCGTGGTGGTAGCATCGGCTTCTGAATCAGCCTCACTGCAATATCTGGCACCTTACTCTGGTTGTACCATGGGTGAGTATTTCCGTGACCGTGGTGAAGATGCACTGATCATTTATGACGATCTGTCTAAGCACGCTGTGGCTTACCGTCAGATCTCGCTGCTGCTGCGTCGTCCACCAGGACGTGAAGCTTACCCAGGCGACGTGTTCTATTTACACTCTCGTCTGCTGGAACGTGCTTCTCGCGTCAACACAGATTATGTAGAAGCATTCACCAAAGGTGCGGTAAAAGGCCAAACCGGTTCTCTGACGGCGCTGCCAATCATTGAAACTCAGGCTGGTGACGTATCTGCATTCGTTCCGACCAACGTAATTTCGATTACTGACGGTCAGATCTTCCTGACAACTCAGTTGTTCAACGCTGGTATCCGTCCTGCAGTTGACCCGGGTATTTCGGTATCCCGTGTGGGTGGTGCTGCTCAGACCAAGATCATCAAGAAACTGTCCGGTGGTATCCGTACCGCGCTGGCACAGTATCGCGAGCTGGCCGCATTCGCGCAGTTCTCTTCTGATCTGGACGATGCAACCCGTAAGCAGCTGAATCATGGTCAGAAAGTGACTGAGCTGATGAAGCAGAAACAGTACGCACCAATGAGTGTGGCCCAGCAAGCGCTGGTTCTGTTCGCTGCTGAGCGTGGCTATCTGGAAGATGTCGAACTGAACAAGATCGGCGACTTTGAAGCAGCGCTGCTCTCTTATGCCAACAATGAGCATGCTGATTTGATGGCTGAAGTGAATGCAAAAGCCGATTACAACGATGATATCGTTGCTCGTCTGTCTGCATTGCTCGACAGCTTCAAAGCGACTCAGACCTGGTAATAACGCGGCTGCCGTGAGGCAGCCTCTGATGTGGAGAGTCAGCAATGGCCGGCGCAAAAGAGATACGCAATAAAATCGCCAGTGTGAAAAACACGCAAAAGATCACCGGTGCAATGGAGATGGTGGCTGCCAGCAAAATGCGCAAAGCGCAGGAACGCATGGCCTATAGCCGTCCCTATGCCGTGACCATGCGCAAGGTGATCGGTCATATCGCGTTGGGTAACCTGGAGTATAAACACTCCTACCTGATTGAACGTGAAGTGAAGCGGGTCGGTTACATCATCGTATCGACTGATCGTGGTCTGTGTGGTGGTCTGAACATTAACCTGTTCAAATCAGCGCTGGTATCGATGAAAGAATGGAAGGAGAAGGGCGTAGAGGTTTCTACTGCGCTGATTGGCTCCAAAGCAGCCAGCTTCTTCGAACGCTTTGGTAGCAAAGCACTGGCACAGGTTTCCGGGATGGGCGATGCACCAAGCATCGGTGATCTGATCGGTTCTGTAAAAGTGATGCTGCAAGCTTACGACAACGGCGAGATCGATCGTTTGTATCTGGTGTACAACAAGTTTGTTAACACCATGGTGCAGACACCAACCGTCGATCAGATGCTGCCTTTGCCGAAGGCTGATGACCAGGCGCTGGCAAAACGCCACTGGGATTATCTGTATGAACCGGATCCCAAACATCTGTTGAATGAACTGTTGATCCGTTATGTCGAATCACAGGTTTATCAGGGTGTGGTGGAGAATTTAGCCAGTGAGCAGGCAGCCCGTATGGTGGCGATGAAAGCAGCTACCGATAACGCCGGCGATCTGATTGGTGATTTACAACTGGTGTATAACAAGGCGCGTCAGGCGTCGATTACCCAGGAACTCACCGAGATCGTGAGCGGTGCATCGGCAGTTTAAGGCAAAGGTTTCCAAGCTTTAGAGGATTTGACATGAGTAACGGTATCATTGTTCAAGTCATCGGTGCGGTTGTAGACGTACAGTTTCCGCAAGATGCGGTTCCAAAGGTTTATGACGCGCTGAAGATTGTGAGCGAAGGCCAGTCCAAAGGGCTGGTTATGGAAGTGCAACAACAAATCGGTGGTGGTGTTGTTCGTTGTATCGCGATGGGGACCTCTGATGGTCTGCGCCGTGGTGCTGAAGTGGTCAACACTGGTGAAGCGATCAAAGTACCGGTTGGTATGAAGACGCTGGGTCGTATCATGAACGTTCTGGGCGAGCCTGTGGACGAACAAGGCCCAATCGGTGCAGATGACAACTGGGTTATTCACCGTGAAGCGCCAAGCTACGAAGATCAATCCAGTACTACTGAACTGCTGGAAACCGGCATCAAGGTTATCGACCTGATCTGCCCGTTTGCCAAAGGTGGTAAAGTAGGTCTGTTCGGTGGTGCCGGTGTAGGCAAAACCGTAAACATGATGGAATTGATCAACAACATCGCCAAAGCACACTCCGGTCTGTCAGTATTTGCCGGTGTGGGTGAACGTACCCGTGAGGGTAATGACTTCTATTATGAAATGAAGGAGTCTAACGTTCTGGATAAAGTAGCGATGGTGTATGGCCAGATGAACGAGCCACCAGGAAACCGCCTGCGTGTTGCGTTGACTGGTTTGACCATGGCGGAAAAATTCCGTGATGAAGGCCGTGACGTTCTGTTGTTCATCGACAACATCTATCGTTACACCCTGGCCGGTACTGAAGTATCAGCACTGCTGGGTCGTATGCCATCTGCGGTAGGTTATCAGCCAACACTGGCGGAAGAGATGGGTGTTCTGCAAGAACGTATCACCTCAACCAAGACGGGTTCTATCACCTCTATCCAAGCGGTATACGTACCAGCGGACGACTTGACTGACCCATCACCAGCAACCACGTTTGCGCATCTGGACTCAACAGTAACATTGAGCCGTCAGATCGCTGCACTGGGTATTTACCCTGCGGTTGACCCACTGGATTCTACCTCTCGTCAGCTGGATCCGCTGGTGGTTGGTCAGGAGCACTACGAAACCGCGCGTGGCGTACAGACAGTTCTGCAGCGTTATAAAGAACTGAAAGACATCATCGCCATCCTGGGTATGGATGAATTGTCAGAAGATGACAAGCTGGTGGTAGCGCGTGCCCGTAAGATCGAACGTTTCCTGTCCCAGCCATTTAACGTTGCGGAAGTATTCACCGGTTCACCAGGTAAATACGTGACTCTGAAAGAGACTATCCGTGGCTTTAAAGGCATTCTGAACGGCGAATACGACGATCTGCCGGAACAGGCGTTCTACATGGTTGGCTCCATCGACGAAGTGGTCGAGAAAGCTAAGAAACTGTAATTCAGGCAGGAGGCTCTATGGCTGAGATTACCTTCCACCTGGACGTGGTCAGTGCCGAAGGCATGCTGTTTTCCGGTCGTGTCGAATCCGTTCAGGTTTCTGGCGCGGAAGGTGAGCTGGGGATCCGTCACGGTCACGCACCGTTACTGACCTCCATCAAACCGGGTCTGGTGCGTCTGGTTAAATTGCATGGCGCCGAAGAGGTAATGTACATCTCCGGCGGTATGCTGGAAGTACAACCGGAAGCTGCGACTGTGCTGGCGGACACGGTGATCCGTGCTGCTGATTTGGATGAAGCGAAAGCGCAGGCTGCTAAACGGGCTGCCGAGGAGAAAATCCACGGTCACCCGGGCGATGTGGACTATGCGACTGCTATCACCGAGCTGGCAAAAGCAGTGGCGCAATTACGCGTCATTGAGATCACACGTAAACGCTTCTGATTTACGGTTAAAAAGAAAAGCCAGAAGAGCGATCTTCTGGCTTTGTTGTTTCTGTTTAGCACAAAATTAAAACTTCACCGTCGCCATGATCCAGGCTTTATCGGTATCGGTGGCCAATTGCTCGGCGTTGTAATGTGCGTATTTCACCATGCCAGTCAGATAGTTGGTAACTGGATACGCCACTGCGAAATCCACCTCGTTACCATAATCCTGCCCATTTTCATCCGATTTAAAGGTTGAGGCATTAGCGGGGTGTGCGGTTCCTTGCCATGCCAATACCACGCCGAGGGCAATTAAACTTTTTTTCATTTTAGTACTCCGTTACATAAAAAAAAAGCCCACGGCTACGGAGTAGTCGTGGGCATCATTGCCATAATCTTGAAGCAGTACTAAAACGCAAAATGGACGCCTGTTTTTATTTTATTGATTTTTAATGATTTATTTTAAAAATCTCTTTTCGGTTGATGTGTTTAGGAGCCCGATCACGGGGCATTGCACCAAAAAAATTCCAAAGATAATTATCTGCGACCAAATTGAGCAATCATCGCGGGCATTTGATTTAAGCTAAAGATCTGCTCAGCAGCACCCAGTTTGATGGCCTCTTTGGGCATACCAAACACCACACTGGAGGCTTCATCCTGTGCAATAGTATTGGCTCCCGCCTGACGCATGCTGAGCAAGCCACGTGCGCCATCATCGCCCATGCCGGTCAGGATCATGCCCAATGCATTGCGGCCTACGGCTTTAGCGACCGAACGAAATAATACGTCGACTGAAGGTTTGTGGCGATTCACCGGTGGTGCATCAAACACCTCGGTACAGTAAAAAGCGCCGTTGCGGACAACTTGTGTGTGATAGCCGCCGGGGGCGATCAAGGCACAACCTTGTAGTACCCGATCCCCGTTTTTGGCTTCACGCACTTCGATGGCACATAATCCATTTAGGCGCTCGGCAAAGGCGGCGGTAAATTTTTCCGGCATATGCTGCACGATGACAATACCCGGCACATCTTGCGGGAGTTGCGTCAGGATGTTCTCTAAAGCAATGGTGCCACCGGTGGATGTACCGATAGCCACCACACGATCGGTGGTTCTGGTCAGAGTATGGCTAGTTTGTGCTGGTGCCACCATCGTAACCGGGGCAGTTTTTATGGGTGACCGAACGGTTGTGGTTTTGGCCTGACTGGCTTCGCGGATAGCCCGGATCAAATCATTAGCAATCGATTGTAAATGCTGACGCACACCAAGCGTGGCTTTGGTAAACACAGCCACCGCACCGGCACTAAAGGCTTCCAACGTTAACGCAGTACCTTTTTCTGTGAGGGAGGAGCAAATGACCACGGGAGTAGGGTGCTGCGCCATAATTTGTTTTAAAAAGGTAATGCCATCCATTTTCGGCATTTCGACATCTAACAAGATGACATCCGGCCATTGCTTTTGCATTTTGGCCATGGCGGCAATGGGATCTGGCGCCGTGGCCATTAATGCCATATCGGGTTGGCTGGTGATAACTTCCGTCATGAATTGGCGGACTAAAGCGGAATCATCGACCACCAGGATCTGAATTGATTTATTCATTCCACCTCTTTATCTTGCGGTAAACTGGCTTTTTCCAGTAACGAAACACGAAACCGACCGTTTATTCCGTCGATATGTAAGCGTCGGTGTTGAGTTCCACCAATATCTTCTTTGCTGACACTGCATTTCATGACTTGTTCCACAACATGACGCATATAGTCGACATTACGGGCGCCCACTGAATTTTTATAATCATCCTGAGCATAGATGGTGGTGCTGCCGCCAAATAAGGCCAGTTTGTATTCGCTGGTTAAGGTTTTATGACGATAAATATCAGCCAGAACACACTGCAGCACCACATCGCCATAACGGGTATCTTTGAGTAGCATGTCGTTCGGACGTTCGGGTAACACGACATGACTGGCCATTAATAAGCGTTTTTCCGGGTGCCAGGCGCATAATGAGACGCATGAGCCGAGCAATGTGATCAGATCACCATCCAGTTGACCAAAAAAATAGCCTCCGGGATTGAGATAAAGGGGTGGTTTATTCATACCGTTTTCCTATACACCGCTGGCGCATAGGCTGTGACGGGTAAATTGATGCCGTGTAGCCCTTCCGAATGGCCGACAAATAACAATCCGCCGGGTTTTAATTGCGCGAGGATACGTTCCAGAATTTGCTGTTTCGTTTTTGGATCAAAGTAAATCAGCATGTTACGCAGAAATATAATATCGAAACTCCCCAGTGTTGGCGGAAGTGGCGCATTCAGGTTCAGGCATTCAAAATGGGTGTGCTGCCGCAATTCCGGGCCGACACGAAACAGGCCATCCATATCGCCCACACCTTTCAGACAATAACGGTTCAGCCATTCGGTTGGTAAGTTTTCCGTCCGTTGTAAGGGATAAACGGCCTGTTTCGCTTTATCTAACGCCTGACGGCAAAGATCAGAGCCCATGATTTCCCAGTGGGTGCCTTTTTCCAGCCCTTCATTCAAGATCATGGCTAAAGAATAAACTTCTTCGCCACTGGAACAGGCTGCACTCCATAGGCGCAACGGGCGTCGCGGGTGTTGTTTTAGGAGTTTTAGCAACAAATCGAAGTGCGGTTTTTCACGGAAAAAGAAAGTTTCGTTGGTGGTGAGCAGATCGACGGCAATCCGACGCTCTTCTTGTTGCTGTGGATTTTTTAACAGGGCGACGTAGTCAGAAAAGGAGTCTAACTGCAGTATCCGTAAGCGTTTCATTAACCGCCCGGAGACCAAAGCACGCTTATGGGCAGCCATCTGTATGCCGGAAATATCCGCCATCAGATGGCTGATAATATTAAAATCGTGTTCGTTTAAACTGGGTAACTTCTGTTCCATACCTAGTCCTTGAGCACATTCTCAACTCCCAGTGGTTCGTGCATTCGTTGCAGTTCGTCTTCGCTGAACAAAGCTTCGGCATTCAAAATGATTAAAAAACCAGTTTCTTGCCGTGCCATACCCAGAATAAATTGCGTACTGATGCCGGTCCCAAATTCGGGGGGTGGTTCAATCTGGCTTTGCTCTATATCCAGCACTTCATCCACAGCATCGACGATCAATCCAGCGAGTTGACTGGTTTTACCGATCGGCAATTCGAGGATAATAATGCAAGTTCGCCGGCCTACTTCGGTTGGTTTACCACCAAACCGAAACGCCAGATCGATCACCGGAACCACATTGCCACGTAAATTCAGCACACCACGCACGTAACCGGGCATCATAGGCACAGTCGTGACTTGCCCATATTCGATGATCTCTCTGACCCGATCAATCGGCAGAGCCAGTGCAGTTTGCATGCAGCGGAAAGAGAGGTTTTGCCCTGCACCCCAATCAGTTGTTGGCTGATATGGTGTCACTTCCCGCGTTGTATTGTTTTGTAATGCCTCCATCGCGTTTACTCCTAGAACTGCACAAACTGCTCATCATCATGGTCTGGTTGTAGGCGCGCTTTGATTTTTGCCGGTTTAGCTTTGGGCTGCCGGGCTATTTTCTGGCTGGTGGCTTTAAGCGAGGCATCGCCATTGACCTTGAAGTAATTGATGAGGTCGATCAATTGCCCGGCTTGTGCGGTCATCTCTTCGGCAGTCGCAGCCAGCTCTTCGGATGCGGACGCATTTTGCTGGGTGATCTGACTGAGCTGACTCATGGCAATGTTGATTTGTGCGACGCCACTGGTTTGTTCTTGCGAGGCGGCAGTGATTTCCTGCACTAAATCGGAGGTGCGTTTGATATCCGGCACCAATTGTTCAAATAAATTGCCGGCTTGTTCTGCCAGTGACACGCTGCTGCTGGCTACCTGGCCAATTTCTTGCGCCGCAATTTGGCTGCGTTCTGCCAGTTTACGTACTTCCGCAGCAACTACCGCGAAGCCTTTACCGTGTTCACCGGCTCGCGCCGCTTCAATTGCCGCATTCAGTGCCAACAGATTGGTTTGGTAGGCGATATCATCAATGATGCTGATTTTACCGGCGATCTGTTTCATGGCACTGACGGTTTCTTTCACCGACTGACCACCGCGTTCTACATCATTGGCGGCTTTTGATGAGATGGAATCAGTGACTTTAGAGCTTTCGGTATTCTGGGCAATGGATGCAGAGATCTGCTCCATCGAGGCGGAAGTTTCTTCCACACTGGCGGATTGTTCGCTGGCGGCCTGGCTTAACGATTGTGAAGTGGCACTGACTTCTTCCGACGCACTGGATAATGCATCAGAAGAGGAGCGTACTTCACCGATGATGTGATTTAACTTCGCGACCATCTCTTTCATGGCATACAGCAGCGATTGTTTATTGTTTTCGTTGGTTTCTACGTCCACGGTTAAATTACCGGCGGCAATCTGGCGGGTAATATCGGCGGCATAATCCGGTTCGCCACCCAATTGTTTCACGATACGGAAGGCGATGAAAAAGCCCATCGCTAAACCAAATAAAATACCGGCAATACTGGCGGCAAACATCAGCATCGAACTACGTTCATATACGGCTTGTGCGTTAGCAGCTTGTTCTGCGGAATGCTGTGCTTTTTGCGTTACAATTTTGCCAACTTGTTCCATTGTAGACTGAATGATGGGAGACATTTCGTGTTCAAGATAAGCATTAGAAGCGTTGGATTGCAGTAACGGTTCAGCACGTAGCATGGTTTCAACTTTGGTTGCTTCGCTTTTATAAGTTGGCCAGATACGATCAAACTCAGCAATCAGTGCCTGACCTTCCGCAGAGGTAAATTTAGGTCGAGCCTCATTGATAGCAGCCTCTACGTCATCGACACTCTTACGGAAAATTTGTAAATTTTGCTGTTTCCGCTCTTCAGTTTCAGACAACATCGCTGCCCGTAAGTAGCGGCCTATAGCGAGGAAATTCATACGTGCTTTGGCGGTAGCCTCCAGACCCAATAAATCTTTCTGGTACATTTCAGCAGCCATACCATTGATATCGCGCATGTTCAGATAGCCAATACTGCCGACCGTTGCTGTCACTAACGACATCATGAGGAATGCAAGTATTAAGCGTGTTCTTAGTTTCAGCCCACTGAATAAACTCATGTTTTTCTCCCGTAAAACTGTAATTTATTAACTAAGATGCGCATAAACCGGAGTGCGAACTCTCTCTCGCATCCGTTGTAGCATCCCTGGAATATCGAGGATCAGAGCAACCTGACCAGAGCCTAAAATACTTGAACCACTGATATCTTTGAGTTGGGTAAAAAGAGAACCCAACGGTTTAATTACAATCTGTTGTTCGCCGAGCAGATGATCGACCACAAGCCCCAATTGGTGTTTGCCGTGACTAACCACCACAATGTTTTGGCGTTTAACTTTTGAGCTATGAATAGAGAAATGCTGGCGAAGATGAATCAGTGGTAACGGTTTGCCTCTGAGTTCACGGTAGTTATACGTGGCTTCGTTATACCCAGCATCGGCCTCCAGACATTCGGTGACCATATCCAGCGGTATCACCAACGGGGTATCACCGACACTGACCAAGAAACCATCAATGATTGCCAGCGTGAGTGGTAATCGGATGCGGACACAACAACCTTTACCCAAGGCGGAATCCAGCTCTATCGAACCACGTAATGCATCGATGCTGCGTTTGACGACATCCATTCCAACGCCTCGGCCAGACAGATTGCTGATGCTGTCAGCAGTAGAAAATCCGGGTGCAAAAATCAATTGATAAAGTGCTTGTTCATTCAGTTGTTCATTAGCATTTAACAGCCCTTTTTCGAGCGCTTTTTGACGAATGCGTTCAGGGTTTAAACCCCGGCCATCATCTTGTACCTCGATCACCACATTCCCTGATTCATGGTAGGCATTCAGACGTAACACCCCTTTAGCAGGTTTTCCGGCGGCCAAGCGTTCTTCTGCTGTTTCGATACCATGATCCAAGGCATTGCGAACCAGATGGGTCAGTGGATCGGCAATTTTATCAACCACGGTTTTATCCAGTTCGGTCTCAGCCCCGTTGATCTGTAACTGGATTTCTTTACCTAAATCTTTGCTGGTATCGCGGATCAAACGATGAAAACGCGTCAAGGTATCGCCGATCTCGACCATGCGCAGACGTAAGGCGATTTCACGGATCTGTTCGACATACTGATTAATGGTCGACATGGATTCCTGTAACAGCGGATTCCCTTGCTGGCGAGCCAGTGTTTCCCCACCCGCCGCAGCAATGACCAGTTCGCCGACCAGATTGATCAAGTCGTCCATTTTTTTGGCAGATATTTTTAACAGTGCACTTTCATGCTGTTTCTGTTCGCGGATCTGTTGCTGTTTTTGCAGGGCGGCATCGACGGCAATCGCCGGAACGGCACCGTCTTGCACTAACATATCGCCGATTTTTGCCGTCGGGGTTTGTTCGGTCTGTTTTTGCAGACTGCGGGCCAGCTCATTGGCGGTGAGCAAACCGCTGGCGACCAGAATTTCCCCGAGCCGATCTTCATCTTGCGGCAATGCGGCAATCAGAGACAAATAATCTTCTACCTGACTATCGGGTGGCAGTATGCGGATCTGCGCTAATTCCTGAATGAATTCAAAGACAGACTCAATTTCTGCTTTGCTGGCTTCTGTTTGCAGATCGAGCTCCAGCCCGAGATAGCAATTTTCTGCCTGAAAGTCGGGCCAGTCGGGTAGTTCACTCTGGATGAGGTAAATGTGTTGCAGTGTGCCTAGCTTGCGCAGGTAGCGAACAAAAGATGCCGGGTCAAAACCGTATTGCAGTATCTGACGATCAAAACGCAGCGAAATATGCCAGCTGGCCAGCAGATTGGCAGCCGCTACCGGTTGTCGTTCAACCGGCTCAGACGATGTTGTCGTCGCTGGTGGCGCAGACAAGCCGCTGTTACCCAGTGTTTGCAATAAACTCAGTAACTCTGGGTTGGCTTCATCTAGGGCGGAAGGGGTGCCAGCTTGTTCCAGTTGTGTAATTTCGCCACGTAAGACATCCAGCGCACTCAATAATGCGGTGATCATCTCTCCGTTTAGCACCAGTTCACCATCCCGCACCCGCATGATCAGATTTTCCATTTGATGGGCAAAGCGTACAAAGCCATCAAGGGAAAAGAGACCCGCAGACCCTTTCAGGGTATGCATGGCGCGAAACAAGCCATTAATCGTGTCTGCGTCAGCAGATTGCTCATCGAGTGCCAGCAACGCTGTTTCTGCACTCTGGATCAGCTCTTTGGCTTCCTCCAGAAAACTGACCAGTAATTGTTCCCACTGCTCCTGATCAAACATGGTCACTCCTTAATGCTGTGGCAACACAATGTCGTCACCAAAAAAGGCTGCAAGCTGAAACAGGTCAATTAATTCAATTACAGCCTGAGAGTGACGGATCAGATGCAGGTGTTCGCCCAGCCATTGATGTAGCGCGAGTAGCAGCTGCAAGCCAGCCGTGTCGATTTCATCCACTTCTTGTAAGTCGACCGTGAGTGATTCCGGCGCTGTCAGCGGCTTTAACAGCTCTTGTATCCCGGCAACTTCGTAAATCGTTAACGGACCGCTTAACGATAAATTCCATTGTCCGGCAGCGGACTCTTCCAAAGTAACCGGCATGATAACCTCGCGTTACATAAGTAGTTTTTCTACAGCAGCTAACATTAGTTCCGGCTGGAAGGGTTTGACGATCCAGGCTTTGGCGCCGGCGGCCTGGCCTTCACGCTTCTTAGTTTCCTGTGATTCGGTCGTGAGCATGATGACTGGGGTGAACCGGTGTTCTGGTTTGGCTTTGATGGCTTTCAGTAAGGTAATACCATCCATATTGGGCATATTGACGTCACTGATCACCAGATTAACCCGCTGTGAGCCGAGTTTTTTCAGGGCATCGATACCATCACATGCGTCAACAACGGTGTAACCTTTGGTCAGTAATGTTGCCTTGACCAGTTGGCGAATAGACATCGAGTCATCAACAATTAATACCGTTTTACCCATAATGGCTTACCTCAAAAAAACGTGATATCGCTGCTTGTGGTATGGCTAATACGTCCTTTGTACTCTTCTTCTGTGCTGAACCGCTTTTGGAACTCTTGTTTCCAGCTGTTTTCATTCAGCTGTTCTAAGTTGTCATCTACCGTTCCGGCTATGTTCACAATGTCGGTTTGCAGGTGGTGCAAAATCTGATTTACCCGATCCTGAAACTGTAATTTGATAATAATTTGCTCAATGTTGTTTTCAGTTTCACAGGAGAGGTTGTGCAGACGGTGGCCGGCATCATGTAATAAATTGATCTCTTCCCCGAGGCGTTCGGTAACTTCACTGACTGAGCGATCGAGTAATTGCAGATTCGACTCATCATGTTGTACCAACCGCTCCGCGGCATTAATCGTGGCTTGAATAGCTGCGGTGATGGCTTCGATTTTTTTACCAATATCACGACCTGTCTCACCTGATTTACCGGATAAGGTGCGGACTTCATCGGCGACCACCGCAAACCCACGCCCAGCTTCACCGGCACGGGCGGCTTCAATGGCGGCATTCAAGGCGAGCAAATTGGTTTGGCTGGCTAACACCTGTACGGCGCCGGCCATCTTTTTCATATCATCCATGTATTGCGCTAGATCAGCAATGGTATGTTGCAATTCCGCTTTGTGGGTAAGACCCGAATGGAAGGCTTCGATGACGGAGGCAAGTTTGACCTGGGTGTCATCCAGAGTCCGCGTCATTACCGAATTGCTGTTATCGGTACCGAATAAGGACAAACTGGACTGATTTTCCTCACGCATACGCGAGGTCATATCATTAAATGGCTGGATCAGCCCTTCAATGTTGTGTTGTATCAGATCGGACGCGACCTGAATTTGTTGCTCCCATGCCGCCATCACGCGACTTAATACACCAAGTTGCGGTTTTTTTAGTGAAACCTCATCCAGGGGGATCGGATCAATTTTGTCTTCGGGAGGTAAGATTTTTTTGCGCTGCTGATTGAGCACCAGAAGTTGAATGACAAGACTTACAGCCAGAAATACATAGCCGATTTCAGGAAAACCGAAAGCGAATAAAATAGTCCCAATTAGGGTAAAACCCCAAGCAATCCAAGGCATTCGATACTCCCGTACTCTTAGAATTATGATGTTTCAGTATTTAAGAGTAGTTAACGGAAAAATTGTTGCCAGTCTATGTAATGAAAAAAGATTTATATGAGTACAAATTAATATACGGCGGGAGAGAGCAGAATAACCGCAAACCAGACAGTTTGCGGTTATCAAAACAGAGAGGATATTAAGACTGTAAGTCGTCCATGACCGCGCTGATTTTGTGGATCGCGAGGTCAGCACCTTCGTGTTCGTCTTCTTGTGACAGACGCAGGCCAACCACTTTTTTCATCGTGCCATAAACCAGTAATGCACCAGCAACGGCAATCACAATACCTAACAGAGTACCTGACAGCTGTGACATAAAGGAAACGCCACCAATGCCACCTAATGCGGTGCTGCCAAAAATACCGGCTGCAATACCACCCCAAGCGCCACACAGACCGTGCAGTGGCCAGACCCCTAACACGTCATCGATTTTTGGTCGACGTTGCAGCAGCGTGAATACGGTGATGAAGATAGCACCAGCGATACCACCGACCACCAGCGCGCCGATCGGATGCATCAAATCAGAACCAGCACAAACGGCTACTAAGCCAGCTAATGGGCCGTTATGAATAAAACCGGGGTCGTTTTTACCTAACAGCATCGCCACCAATGTGCCGCCAACCATGGCCATCAAGGAGTTAACCGCCACTAAACCACTGATACCACTCAGTTTTTGGGCTGACATCACGTTAAAGCCAAACCAGCCGACAATCAGGATCCAGGAGCCGAGCGCCAGCATCGGAATGTTGGATGGTGCAAAACTGAAAATCTGATGACCACGAACACGGCCACGGCGGGTGCCTAATAAAATCAGCGCCACCAAACCAATCCAGCCACCGACGGCATGCACTACGACGGAACCGGCAAAGTCATGAAACGGTGCACCAAAATGCGACGTGAACCATTCCTGTACGCCAAAACGGCTATTCCAGGCAATACCTTCAAAAAGCGGATAAACAAAACCGACGATCAGGAACGAGCTGCACAACATTGGGTAGAAACGGGCGCGTTCGGCGATACCGCCACTGACAATAGCTGGAATGGCCGCTGCGAAGGTCAGCAAGAAGAAAAAGCGTGTCAGTTCTAACCCGTTTTGAGTCATCAGGGTGCTGGCACTACTGAGAAAACTCTTATCGTAAGCCAGGTAATAACCGATGAAAAAGTAGGCGATAGTAGAGATGCCAAAATCAGTAATGATTTTAACTAGCGCATTAACCTGGTTTTTACTGCGAACGGTACCCAGTTCCAGAAAAGCAAAGCCTGCGTGCATGGCCAAAACCATGACCGCGCCCAGCAGTAAAAACAGTGTATCGGCACCTGTAGTCAGGGTTGCGATTGCATTTGTGGTTTCCACCAACATCTCCTCTGTAAATTCAAAATTTCACGCCCCATTTTTGTGCTGTTCTAGCAACAGAAAGCAATCATGGGTTTCTTTTGACTCAAAATAGAGCTATTCACCATCTTGGGGCGCTAAGAAGATACACAAAACATGCCAGAGTCATTAGAAAATTAAATTGGGCTTATAAAGCAATAAGTTATGTATGGTTATTGTTTTAACAAGACAATAGAAGCTGAAAAACAGAACCATTTTGGTGCTGTAATGCACAAAAATAAAGCAATAAACAGGAAGAAGAAAAATATCCTGCTGCAACGCAGCAGGACCGAGGTATTAAGACAAGCTTAGGCGGTAATATTCGGCGGCTTTTTCAAATAAACGCTGGTGTTCCATGATGCCAGCCAATGCGCGCTGATCAGCCGCGGTTGGTTGTAAGGCAACACTTCGCTCCAGATAACCCTGAGCCAGCACGTATTGTTGCTGTTGGTAATACAGATGGCCCAATGCAGATAATAGTGCGGGTGACTGCGGGTGTTGTTTTAGATGGCGTAGCAGTTGTTTTAACAAGGCTGAGTAGTCATTCAGTTGCAGGCGGGCACAACGTTGCCACAATGTCTCATCGGCCTGTTTGCGCAGCAACGGCGCCAGCAATTCAAAAGCGGTTTGATGCTGTTGTTGCTGGATCAGCGTATCAATTAACAGCAATTGCAGACTCGGAGTATGACGAATAGCGCGTGGTTGCTGTTGCCAGAATGCCAACAGCGCAGTTTCATCCTGTTGTTGTAAGATCTGAGTGAATTGCGCCTGATAACATTGTGCCAGGGCTGCGCTGTAATCACTGTCGTTGAGCAAATTTTGTTTACGCAGTGAGGGCAGTAATTCCAGTTCTGCCTGCCAGGCGTGTTGCGCCTGATAAACTGCGCGCAACCGTTGCAGGATCTGCGGATGTTGTGGCCAGCGCTGGCGTAACTGTTCCAGCAAATCGCGGCTTTGTTGCCATTCCCCCTGATCTTGCAGTAGGCGGGTTTGGGTCAGTTGGATGGCCAGCTGCGCTTGCGGGTCAGACTCTTCGGCTTTTTGCAGATATTCATCGCGTTTCTGGAACTCTCCCTGCGCATGAGCCGCTTCAGCGGCCGAGAGATAATTCAGTAACGGCAGCTCACTTTGCCCGGCGCCACGCAACATCAGGTGCTCTGCGCGCTGATATTCACCTTCTACTAAAGCGGCCATGCCTTTGTGGGTCTGGCGTTGTGCTTTGGCATAACGGCGATTGCTCCACCAGCCACGTAAACCACGACGTACGCTAAACAAGCGGCTTAAGATATTTTCCGTCAGCAGCAGTAAGAAATAGAACACTACCGCGATCACGGTGGCGGTAACCACACTCATTTCTATCGTGTAATCGGCGACGGAAATCAGTATATATCCCTGATGATCAGCCAGCTGCGGGCCAAATAACAGCGCCGCAGCCAGAATCACCAATAAGACTATCAAACGGATCATCCTGTCTCTCCTTAGCGTGCTGCCGGGGCGGTTTGCCAGCGTTCACTGAGCGTTTTTTCCAGCAGCGGCTGCACCGCAAATGTTTGCGGATAGTGTGCGGTGATATCAACCTCCTGCAATGCGGCTAGCTCTTTTTGCATGAATTGCGTGGCACTGTCATCGGGTTCGTAATAATCATCCAGCCAGCTTTGTGCTTTTTGCAGATGATTACGCAAATTGGCTTGTTCCTGACGCAGCAAACTGAGTTGCGCCAGTTGCAGTTGCAGGCGCAGATTTTCCTGCAGGTAAGCGGATTGTTCCGGTGATAACAAGGCTTCCACATCGCTGTTGCGACGACGAATGGTCACAAAATGTTCGGCAAACTGCTTGGCACTTTTTTCCAGATTGCTTTTCCAATCACTGAGTTGGTCACTGACTTCATCATCCACCGGATCATTGTCCAGTTTTGGATCTAATCCTTTGATTTTTAACTGGTCAATATTATCCAGTAACGTACCTACGCGCAGCGATAAGCCTTCCCGATCGACTTCAGGCGCTGATTTCAGCTTGGCGATATCGTCGGCCAGCGCTTTACGTAATGGGATCAAAGAGGGGTCGGCAATGGCTTGAATACGGCTGTCGGCATCAATCAATAAGGCGCTGGCGGTAGTGAGATCTTGTTCCAGCCATAATTTACGACCCGCCATGCGTACCAGATAACTGGCTTCGGCCAGCATCCAATCATTCGGGCGTTGATGCTCTTTTTCCAGCCATTTTTGTTCTAATTCGCGCTGGCGGCTGTCTAGTTTTAACTGTTGTTCGCCGACGTTGGCTAATGCGTCTTTGACGGTTTGTTGTCCGGCCAGAATTGGGTTTTGTTCGCTGCGGAATTGTTGTAATTCACCACGTAATGCGGCTAACTCCTGCGCCGATTGCTGTTGTTGCTGATAAACATAGAAACTGAAACCACCGATGCCGGCCATCAGCACCAGCAACAGGCCGATGGCGGTTTTAGATGAACTGCGGCGTCTCACGGTACGATGTTTTGGCTCCTGCCCGGTTGGTGGCAGTGACGATTCCTGCGCTTCACTCATGCGTTATATCCTCTGAATTATTCTGTAATGCAGCCACCACAGCGTCATGCTGTACGCCCGACATAATAGTCACGCTGTTGAAGCCAGCCTGGTGAATTTCATCCGCGGTGCGCTGGCTTGGTACAAACCAGTGTTGAGAGGATAACCAGTCACTTGCTGTTTCAGGTAACAGTCGTATTAATTGCCGGAATAATTTGCTACTGCTGATGATAACACTGTCGACACCAGCTGCCTGCCATTCCTGTAATAAAGGGGCGCCATCTGTATGCAGATAGTGACGACGATAACATTCAAGGTAAGAAACTTGCGCACCCAGCGCATTTAAAACATCGGCCAGTAATTCACGGCCGCCGTTACCACGCAGAATTAAGATATTTTTCCCCGTGGCTGCTTGCAATTCGGGTAACGCTAATAAGCCTTCACTGCGGGCATCGGTTGGGCTGATGACCTTAACGCCCTGTTGCTGCCATTGAGCGGCGGTGGTGGCACCGACGGCAAGATAAATGCAATGTTGTGGCCAGCGTGTCTGCTGTTGTACTAGTTGCTCGCTGGCATATTGCACCGCCGCCACGCTGATGGCGATAACCATATCCGCTTGCGACAAACGCTCGGTCAGGGCGCCGAGTTCGCTACCGGGCAGATAACTCAGCAGGGGGCAGACGACGGGGGAATGACCCTGCTGGCGCAACAGATCCGCCAGTTCATCGGCAGCGGGTTGCGGGCGCAGGATCAGCGGGGTCATGCGTTATACACCGCATGTAAAATGGCATCCGCCCCTTGTGCTAACAGCTGTTCTGCCAATAATTCGCCTAAGGCTTCGGCTTGATCTTGCGGGCCGGAGATATCGCCACGGATAATTTGCTGGCCATCGAGTGCGCCAACTAAACCGCGTAACCAGATATGCTCATCTTCCATCACAGCATACGCCCCGATAGGCACCTGACAACCGCCCTGCAGCTTGCGGTTCATGGCCCGTTCCGCCATCACACAATAACGCGTCATGGCATGTTCCAGCGGGGCTAACAACACTTGGGTTTGTGCATCGTCGAGGCGACATTCAATGCCGACCGCACCTTGTCCATTGGCGGGCAAACTGAGTTCTGGTGGTAATAACGAACGGATGCGATCGGCTTTCTCTAACCGACGTAAACCGGCGGCGGCCAGAATGATGGCATCGTAGTCACCGGCATCGAGTTTGGCTAAACGAGAGTTTACATTGCCACGCAGATCGTGAATTTGCAGGTCCGGGCGTTGGGCGCGTAACTGACATTGCCGGCGCAGGCTGGATGTGCCGACGATGGCACCCTGTGGTAATTCATAGAGAGTGGCATAGCGGTTGCTGACAAACGCATCGTGCGGATCGTCGCGTTCACAGATCACCGCCAGACCCAATCCCGGCGGGAAATCGACCGGTACATCTTTCATCGAATGGACGGCGATATCGGCGCGGTTTTCCAGCATGGCTTGTTCTAACTCTTTAACAAACAAGCCTTTTCCACCAATTTTAGCCAGTGGTGTATCGAGAATTTTGTCACCTTGTGTACTCATCGGCACGAGGGTCACTTGTAAGCCGGGGTGATGTAATCCCAGCTGTTGTTTAACGAAGTTAGCCTGCCACAAGGCCAGCGGACTTTTTCGGGTGGCGATACGCAATTCGGTCATAACAGTTTGTGCCAATGGGTTTTTATTGATAGTAGCATGGCTGATAACTCAGGTTGAACCGTGAGCATGACATCGCACCATTGCGGGGAGGTTTACCGCGCTGTCAGCTGTGCTAACATGGGGAGATTACACCCAGCCTTGCTGGCGGAGTGTCCAATATTGATCAACTAAGGCCAAACGGTTGTTTAAACAGTTTGAGTTGCTGATTGCCCGCGCGGACGCCATCAATCAAATCAAGATGGAACGGGCGCTGGAGGCAATGAACGAAGCTGGCCGGCGCATGCTCTCTATGCTGCCGGTTTTGCTGCATTACCATCATCCACACCTTCCGGGTTATATCTCGGGTGAGGTGCCGTATGGTATTGCCAATTTTCAGCCCGACGCGGCGCAACGCAAATTCCTGTTTACGCAATGTGGCCACACCACCGAGCCTGAAGTTACCGAATCTTGTTTGTCTGCCGTATATACCATGGGCAGCACGTCATCAATTGGTCAAAGCATCACCTCTGATCTCGATATCTGGGTTTGTCATAACCCCGAGTTATCGCTGGAGCGGCTGGCGCTGTTAGAGCAAAAGTGTCAGCTGATTTCCTGTCTGGCGGAACAGCACGGCGTAGAGATGAACTTCTTTCTGATCCCGGAAAATAAATTTCGGGTCGGCAATCGTGCGCAAGTGGGGTTGGATAACTGCGGCAGTGCGCAACATTTGCTGTTGCTGGAAGAGTTTTACCGCAGTGCTACCCGTGTGGCGGGTAAACGGTTGTTATGGCCGCTGATCCCGGCGGAACGGGAAGATGAATACGATGCACTGGCATCGGCGTTGTTCAGCACCGGCATGATTTCCGAAGATGACTGGCTGGATCTGGGCGGTGTCAGTCATATTCCGGCGGAAGAGTATTTCGGCTCTGCGTTGTGGCTGCTTTATAAAGGGCTGGATTCGCCGTACAAAGCAGTATTAAAAATTCTGGTGATGGAAGCCTATTCTTCCGAGTTTCCGCATACTGAATTATTGGCCGTACAGGCCAAACGCTGGTTCCAGCAAAATGATGATTTTGGTTTATCGCTCGATGCCTATTATCTGATGCTGGATAAGGTCACCGACTATCTGACCAAGTTGGGTGACACCAAACGGCTCGATCTGGCACGGCGCTGTTTTTATCTGAAGATCTGCGATGCACTGAGTCGCAATGAACCACCCCAACACGGCCGCTGGCGGCGGGAATTGTTAGTAAAACTGGTGCGGCAGTGGGGCTGGAATCAGAGCATTCTGCAACAACTCGACAGCCACGCGCAGTGGAAAGTTGAACAGGTTAAAGTTGCTTACGAAGAGCTGTTAAGCGCACTGATGCAAAGCTACAGCAAGCTGATCCAGTTTGCGCGGCGCAACAACATCAGTGAATCCATTAACCCGGAAGACATCGGTATTCTGTCACGCAAACTCTACACCGCGTTTGAAGCACTGCCGGGCAAAGTACAACGTATTAACCTGAAAATTGCCCCTGACCTGCGGGAGTCGAATTTAAGCCTGATCCAAGTGCCGCCGGGACATCTGAATCGTCAGGGCTGGTATCTGTATAAACACTCGCTGAACCCGTATGACATCATTGGCCGCGCACCGCTGGAATACAACGGTTATCTCTCTAAGCTGGTGGCCTGGGCCTATTTTAATGGTCTGCTGGTGGCAGACACAGAAGTGGAATTGCGCCAGATGGGATCGGATATTACCCATGCCTCGTTGCAGCAATTCTGTCAGGATCTGGCGGATACGTTCCCGGTGGAATTACCACCAGCGGGGAATCTGGCACTGAGCCGTCCGTGCGAGATCCGGCATCTGGGCATTTTCATCAATCTGGAGCGTGATCCAACTGCGGATTGGCCGGAAGAGATGCCTCCAGTGCTGGCACATGGCGAAGATATGCTCTGTTTTGGCCAGCGACAAGAATGTTTGGTGGGCACGATCGATCTGGTATATCGGAATTCGTGGAACGAAGTCAGAACCCTGCACTTCAATGGCCTCGATGCCGTGGTTGAAGCGCTGAGTACGATTTTAAGCAAGATGCATCAAGATGCCGCAGCACCGGATGCCATCGATGTATTCTGCTACAGCCAGTATTACCGTGAGGAGATCCGTCAGCAATTTACCGAATTGGTGAACGCCTGCATTTCTCTGCGTCTGGCGCTGGATAAACAGCGTATGGTGAAATTGCTGTCGGTAGGTGAACATCGGTATGCCTTGTTCCTCGAGCGCCGTGGTGTTTCCGTGCGTGAGCTGAGCAGTGCGATCGATTTCTATCGTCAGGTGTCGGATAACAAGCTGGAACGCCAGACCGCCGAACCGGATAACGGCCTGCATGTGCCGCCGATTGTCGATGCCTATGCCAGTGAGGGTTTGATCCAGTATTTCTTTGAGGATAATGACAACGGTTTTAACGTCTATATTCTCGATGAAAATAACAAGGTTGAGATCTACCACGAATACGCCGGCAGCAAAGAAGATCTGGTGCAAAACGTCAATCGTTATTACACCATGACGCATCAGCGTTTTGATTTCACCGAACAGGTGATTAATTTCAATTTACCGCAATTTTATGAGCTGGTGGCCGAGGCGGACACACTGCAGGTGATGCCATATCGCTCGATCATGCGGGAAATGCCGCAGCAAGCGTCAGGCTAACACAACATAAAACGAAGAAACGGCGCCCAGATTGGCGCCGTTTTTGTTGGTTTATTCGTCTACTTTTCGATCGGTGTGGCCGAGGTCGCGCTCCGGGGCGATCTGATCGCGTACCCGCTGTTTCAGCGCTTTGACATCAGGGAATCCACCGTCGGTTTTTCGCTCCCAAATCGTGATGCCATTGACCAGAATTTCAAAATGACCGCCGGTATCCGGATGTAAATTCACGCTACCCAGTTCTTCGCTAAAGGTATGCAACAGCTCTTGGGCCATCCAGCTGGCGCGCAGCATCCAGTTACACTGGCGGCAGTAATAGATATCAATGATTGGTTTATTCATGCTGATCAACCAAACGAGACTGTTTCACCGGATTGTTTACTGCACGCATCGCTCAGCAGCGCCATCAGTTCACGTCCACCGCGATTCTCGATCCATTGCCCGTCTTTCCAGTCAAAGTGATAGCCGTTTTCGCGGGTGGCGACCCAGATCTGATGCAGCGGTTCTTGTTTGTTGATGATGATTTTGCTGCCGTTGACAAAGCTCAGTGTGACCACGCCACTATTGAGTTCACAATCGATGTCGGCATCGCAATTATCCATAGCTTCTTCAATAACCTGATAGCGCTCTTCTACCAGCGCGTGAAATTCACTGTCTTTCATTACGGCTTGTCCTATTTGCATTTACTGCGATGAGTGAGATTATAGTGGGCCAAATTACCGAATCGCACAAGATCATGAAAATGCGCACATACAGTGTGGGTTTAGCGTTGTTAGTAGCTGGTTTACTCAGTGGTTGCGGCTTGAAAGGGCCGTTATACATGCCACAGCAAAAACCGGCGCAACAGCAGACTGCCCAGCCGCAAAATCAGAACGACAACCACCAGACCCAATCATAAGGAAACGATGGCGCCATGGATTATTTCAATTATCGCGAAGACGGCGAACTGCTGGCTGAACAATGTGCTGTCAGCGAGTTAGTTGCCCAACACGGCACCCCTTTATATATCTACTCCCGTGCCACCATTGAACGTCACTGGAAGGCGTTTGATGCCGCTGCTGGCGATGTGCCGCATCTGATCTGTTATGCGGTCAAGGCCAATGGCAACCTCGCGATTTTGAATCTGCTGGCGCGTCTGGGCTCTGGCTTTGACATCGTTTCTGGTGGGGAACTGGCGCGTGTGATCGCCGCCGGTGGTGATGCGAAAAAAGTGGTGTTCTCGGGTGTCGGTAAAACCGAAGCCGAGATGCGTTATGCGCTGGAACAAGACATTCTCTGTTTCAACGTGGAATCAGAGCCGGAGCTGGAGCGCCTGAATCAGGTCGCTGGCGGCATGGGTAAAGTAGCGCGTATTTCGATCCGTATTAACCCGGATATCGATGCCGGTACGCATCCGTATATCTCGACCGGTCTGAAACAGAATAAATTCGGTATTCCGATTGAACGCGCACCGGAAGTGTATAAATACGCAGCCAGCCTGCCAAACTTAGCCATTCATGGCGTTGATTGCCATATCGGCTCGCAGCTGACTGAAATCGCGCCGTTCCTTGAAGCGGCAGACAAGTTGCTGGCGCTGATCGATGAGCTGGCGGCGGCCGGTATTAAGATCCAGCATCTGGATGTGGGTGGTGGTCTGGGCGTGAACTACAACGATGAAACGCCTCCGCACCCAAGCGAATATGCCAGCGCACTGAAACAGAAACTGCAAGATCGCAACCTGACCCTGATGTTTGAACCGGGCCGCGCCATCATGGCCAATGCCGGCATTCTGGCGACCAAAGTCGAATATCTGAAAGCCGGTGAAGATCGTCATTTTGCCATAGTTGATGCGGCGATGAATGACCTGATCCGCCCATCGCTGTACAGCGCCTGGATGAACATTGTGCCGGTTAATCGTGCACTGCCTCGTACTGCGCAACGCTATGATGTGGTGGGCCCTGTCTGCGAAACCGGCGATTTCCTGGGTAAAGATCGGGAATTAGCCATTGCACCGGGTGATTATCTGGTCGTTCGCTCTGCTGGCGCGTATGGTTTCTCGATGGCCTCTAACTACAACGCCCGTTCCCGTGCTGCTGAAGTGCTGGTGGACGGTGAGCAGCCACATTTGGTGCGTGAGCGTGAACCGCTGGCATCGCTGTGGCAATTTGAACATCTGTTGCCGTAACAGGAGCTTGGCTGCATGTTGATCCAGTTTTCCAAAATGCACGGTCTGGGAAATGACTTCGTGGTAGTGGATGGCGTAACGCAGAAGGTATTTTTTAATGCGGAAACGCTGAAACGCCTCGGTGATCGTCATTTTGGTATCGGTTTTGACCAGTTGTTGCTGGTCGAACCGCCGTATGATCCTGATCTCGACTTCCACTATCGTATTTTTAATGCCGATGGTTCGGAAGTGCAGCAGTGTGGCAACGGCGCGCGCTGTTTTGCGCGTTTTGTGCGACTAAAGGGCTTAACCAATAAAGATCGTATTGCGGTTAGCACCGTCAGTGGTCGCATCGTGTTGCAGCTGGAAGACAACGATCAGGTTACGGTCAACATGGGTGTGCCGGAATTCGAACCATCGAAGATCCCATTCCGGGCACTAAAAGCCGAAAAACTCTATTTGCTGCGCGTAGCGGAACAAACCGTGATGTGTGGTGCGGTGTCGATGGGTAACCCGCACTGTGTGCTGGAAGTGCCGAGCGTGAAAACCGCACCGGTGGAAACGCTGGGGCCAAAACTCGAATCGTTTGACCGCTTCCCAGAACGCGTTAATGTCGGTTTTATGGAAGTGGTTTCAGCCAATGAAATTAACCTGCGCGTGTATGAGCGTGGTGCGGGTGAAACGTTGGCCTGTGGCACGGGTGCTTGTGCTGCGGTGGTGGTGGGTATTCAGCAGGAAAAACTCAAAGGGCGGGTCAAAGTGAATTTGCCCGGCGGTTCGCTGAGTATTTCCTGGAATGGCCCCGGCACGCCGGTGTATATGACCGGCCCGGCTGAGCATGTGTTTGACGGACAAATCGAGTTATGAGTATCGACATGGGCGCACTGGAGGCGATGCTGCAGGAAAATCAGGTCGTCGATTTCCTCAAGCAGCATCCGGATTTTTTCCTACGCCATAAAGCGCTGCTGGAAGAGTTGACGGTGCCCCATGAACAACGCGGCGCGGTGTCGCTGTTTGATTTAAAACTGGAACGGCAACGTGAACGCTTGCAACAATTGGAACAGGAACGTCAGGAACTGCTGAGCAATGCCAGCCGTAACGAGTTCATTTTCCGTGTCTATACCGATATTTATCCGGCGTTATTTGCCTGCACCTCATTGCGGCAATTGTGGAAGTGTCTGCACAGCACCTTTCGTGAACGGTTGCGTATTCCGGCTTGCGCCTTGTGGGTCAATCAGGCGCGGGTGAAAGCCAAACGCTTTGATAAACCGTATGAGATGGAATATCCGTTATTCCAACGCTTATGTCTGTATCCGATGGCCGATCAGCTGGTCTATTTTGGCCGTGTGAACGATTGTGACCGTGAGCTGATTTTCGGGCAAGGTTCACTGGTGCATTCCATGGCGTTGTTACGGCTGGGTGAATACGGTGAATGGGGTTTTCTGGCCTTTGGTCATGCCAACCCGCAACATTATCAACCGGGCATGGACAGCTTGCTGCTGGAGCAGTTAGGCCGTTTTGTCACCCTGTTATTACCGACTTTGGCGCGCTCTTGTGAGTGAACCCCTCGCGGCGGTCGTACACACTTATCTGGAATACCTGCGCGTTGAGCGTCAGCTCAGCGCGCATACCCTCAGTAATTATCAGCGGCATTTGCAGGCCATGATGGAATGGCTGCAGGAAAAGCAGGTCCGTGACTGGAGTGAGCTGAATAATTCGCTGGTGCGGCAATGGGCGCACACGCTGCGCAAACACAAAGAGACCTCGCCACGCACCATCAGCACCAAAATGTCGGCGCTGCGCAGTTTCGCCGACTGGCTGGTGATCCGTGGCATGCTGGCGGCGAATCCTGCGCGCGGCATTGCACTACCGAAACTCGGCCGTCCGTTGCCAAAAAATCTCGATGTTGACCAGATGCATCAACTGCTCAATATCACCGATGAGCAAGATCCGCTGGCAATACGTGATCGGGCGATCATGGAGCTGTTTTACACCTGTGGCATGCGTCTGTCGGAATTAGTTGGTCTCGATCTGCAGGATATCCAACTCGACTCGCGACAAGTTCGGGTGATCGGGAAGGGAAATAAAGAGCGTGTGTTGCCGATTGGCCGCTTGGCGCTGGAATGGCTGGAAAAATGGCTGCATATCCGCCCCGCCTTTACGGTCGAGGGTGAGCAGGCGTTGTTTCTCAGCAGCCGTAAGCGTCGTATTACCGCGCGCATGGTCGAGATCCGTCTTGAACAGTGGGGGCAAAAACAGACCCTCAATAGTCACGTGCATCCGCATAAATTACGCCACAGTTTTGCCACCCACATGCTGGAATCCTCCGGCGATTTGCGCGCAGTGCAAGAGCTATTAGGCCATGCCAATCTGGCGACCACACAAGTGTATACCCACCTTGATTTCCAACATTTAGCCGCGGTCTATGACCAGGCACATCCGCGTTCCAAACGCAAAAAACTCAAGCCGGAAGAGGAAGAGTAGTTCGTGTTAAGCCAATTTTCTCTCATGGTGCAGGGCACGACCTCCGATGCGGGTAAAAGCACGCTGGTCGCCGGTTTGTGTCGTTTATTGAAACGACAAGGCTGGTCGGTCGCGCCGTTTAAATCACAGAATATGGCGCTCAACAGTGCCGTCACGGCTGATTGTGGTGAAATTGGCCGCGCGCAGGCGGTACAGGCGCAGGCTTGTGGCATTGAACCGACCGTACACATGAACCCGGTGCTGTTGAAACCCAATACCGATATCGGTGCACAGGTGATCGTGCACGGCAAAGCGCTGGCGGACATGGATGCCTGCGCCTATCACGAATACAAACCGAAGGTGATGGGGGCGGTGATGCACTCGTTCCATCATCTGCAAGCCCATTATCAGGCGGTGATCATCGAAGGGGCGGGCAGCCCGGCGGAAATTAATCTGCGCGATCGTGATATCGCCAATATGGGCTTTGCCGAAGAGGCCGATTGTCCGGTCATCATTATTGCCGATATCGACAAGGGCGGCGTGTTTGCGCATCTGTATGGTACGCTGGCGCTGCTCTCTGAGAGCGAACAAAATCGCGTCATCGGCTTTGTTATCAACCGCTTTCGTGGTGATATTGCCTTGCTGCAAGGCGGTCTCGACTGGCTGGAGCAGACTACCGGCAAGCCGGTATTGGGTGTGCTGCCTTATCTGCATGGCCTGTATCTGGAACAGGAGGACGCGATTGCAGTGCAGCAAAGCGATCGTGGTAAATTTCGTATCGTGGTACCCTGTTTCCCTCGCATCAGTAATCACACCGACTTTGATGTGCTGCGACTGCACCCCGATGTCGATCTGATCATGGTGCCACCCAATCAGCCACTGCCTGCGGCTGATCTGATTATTTTACCCGGCTCAAAATCGGTGCAGGGCGATCTGCGTTTTTTGCGCGAGCAGGGCTGGGATAGCGCCATTAACCGTCACCTACGCTTCGGCGGCAAGCTGATCGGCATCTGCGGCGGTTATCAGATGCTCGGTGAGATGCTGCACGATCCACTCGGGTTGGAAGGTGCAGCGGGCAGTCTCGCCGGTTTAGGTCTATTACCGATCAGCACCACGCTGGCGGTGGAAAAGCAGTTGCGTCGGGTGACTGGTACCTTGAAGCTGACTGATGAAACAGTGCTTGTGAGCGGGTATGAAATTCATGCTGGTGTGACAGAAACGCCAGCCGATGCGTCGCAGCCGATGAGGTTACATTGTGACGACGCGGTGATTACCGATGGTTTGTGCTCTGATGATGGGCTGATTTTCGGCACTTATCTGCACGGTTTGTTTGATGAAGCTGCCGCCTGTAATGCGCTGCTGCGCTGGGCGGGGCTACAGACCGATAGTGCACCGGATATGCAGCAACTGCGTGAGCATGGCATCGACCGGCTGGCGGATTGTCTGGCTGAGCATCTGAATATGGAACAACTCTTTGCCCTTCTGGCTTCGTGGGAACAACAACATGCAAACTAGAACTTGCCCGGCACTGCTCATCAGTGCGCCATCCAGCCACAGTGGTAAAACCACGGTCACCGCCGCACTAGCGCGTTACTGGACACAACAGGGCAAAAGGGTGCGGGTATTCAAGACTGGGCCGGATTTTCTCGACCCTATGCTGTTGGAGCAAGCCTCTGGCGCACCGGTGCATCAGCTCGATTTGTGGATGATGGGCGAGGCGAATTGCCGTCGTCGTCTGGCCGAAGCGGCACAAGACGCCGATCTGATCCTGATTGAAGGGGTGATGGGCCTGTATGACGGTCACACCAGTTCCGCCGATATTGCGCGCTTGTTTAATATTCCCCTGCTGCTGGTGGTATGGCGATTCCGTGTTGGAATACGTATTCCGCGTATGTTTCCAAGATTCTTTCCAAGGTAAAGCCTTGGCTGAATTCGCTCAAACAGATCTGCAAGCTACCAAAGCTGTCATCTTAGTGGATAACTCCACTGACTATGCAATCGGCTTGTCGGATGCATTCAAAGAAACATTTGAAGGAGAAATCGTTGCGGAAGAAAACTTCACTGCCGGCGATACCGACTTCAAAGCAATCCTGACGAACATTGCACAAATGGATTATGATGTCATCTTCTTGCCTGGATACTATGAAGAAGGCGGACTGATCATCAAGCAAGCCCGCGAAATGGGAATCATGCAACCGATCCTTGGACCGGATGGCTTCGCTAACTCAACATTGGTTGAATTGGCAGGTGCCGACAACGTTGACAATGTATTCTACGCTAGCCACTTCACTCCGAACAGTGAAGACCCTAAAGTACAAGAATTCTTGGCTGCTTTTGAAGCAGAGTACGGCAAACCTGCAGACTCATTCGCAGCTTTGGCTTACGATGCTGCGCAATTAGTATTCGACGCAATCACGACTGCTGACAGCACAGATCCTCAAGCAATCACAGATGCTTTAGCGGCAACTGAAGATTTCGAAGGCGTAACGGGTACATTCTCATTTGACGAGAACCACAACCCTATCAAATCGGCTTTCGTTATTGAATTACAAGATGGTGTAGAAGTCGGCAACTCTGTTGTGGAACCAGCTAAATAAAAATAGCTTGGCGCACAACATTGCGGCATTGAAACCTGAATAGACCGTTTGATTCTAAAGTAACACAATGAGGTGCTGGCAGAATTTGCTTAGCACCTTTCTTTATGTTCTATCTCATCAAAAGTTAATCCCTCATCGTGCGTGAATAATAGTAAACTAAATCCGAACAATACAGTATAATGAAAGAAAGATTTCTGTGCAGCAGAAGAAAAGAGAGGTGTAAAATGGAAAATTTAGTTCAACAGCTGATAAATGGTATATCGTTGGGAAGTATCTACGCCTTGATTGCGCTAGGGTACACAATGGTATACGGCGTCATCAAATTGATTAACTTTGCCCACGGGGACATTTATATGGTGGGCGCGTACCTTGGATATGCTTTGATCCAAAACGTTGGCCTTGGCCTTTTCCCAGCCATTCTGATTTCAATGATTTTTTGTGCCATTTTAGGGGTGGTCATCGAGAAGATCGCCTACAAACCGTTGCGGGGCGCAACAAGGGTAGCAACGCTGATTACAGCCATCGGGGTTTCTTATTTATTGCAAAATGTC